>NZ_CAWUDP010000121.1:0-26548 GCF_963920835.1 Scytonema sp. PCC 10023 | reverse complement strand
ATGCCTAACGGCACGCTGCGCGAACGCATTGTCCTCGGTAGGAACTTGAACACTTGCCAATAACGTAGTTCAGTTAAGAACTCAGTCTGGTCAACTATGGTCGAGTCTTAGGCTAGAAGCAAGCGTGTCTTTAGACCTGGGTTGTTGACATGCTTTGTTTCGCTCCGGAAAGTGACAGAGGAGGGCTATAAGGATGGGCAATGCCCACCCTACATAAATTATTAACCCGGATTACTTCACAACTTAGTGCCGCATTCAGGGCAGAAGTTGTTATCATATGAGTTTTTCGCACCGCAGTTGCTGCAAAAAACTGGCTCTGGTGAGGCTTTCTGTGGCTGGCGTGGCAAACCAATCATCTGGGCATTACTCTTTCCAGGAGCGACCATTGGGTAACAGTTTTCATCTTTGGTCACGTAGGCATTGACGATAACTGGACCATCATGCGCTAGCATTTCGGCGATCGCATCTTTCAATTCCTCACGGCTTTTGATCACCATGCCTTTGATGCCATACGCCTTTGCCAAATATTCGATGTCTGGCATTCCTACTTCCATATTCGAGCAGGAGTAACGCTCGCCGTAGAAGGCTTCTTGCCACTGGCGCACCATTCCCTGCCAGCCGTTATTGATAATCACAGTCTTGACATTTAAGCCATACTGTGCTGCTGTTCCCAATTCCTGTAAATTCATTTGGAAACTGGCGTCACCGCTAATACAGATGACTTGTTCATCAGGAAACGCCACCTTAGCCCCGATCGCTGCTGGTAAGCCAAAACCCATTGTTCCCAAACCACCACTGGAAATCCAGCGCCGGGGACCATTTTTGAGGAATTGTGCCGACCACATTTGATGTTGCCCCACATCTGTGGTGTAGTAGGCGTGGGGCGCTTGGCGTGCGATTTCTACAATCACCTCTTGCGGCGACATACTATCAGCATGCTGTGGCACCTCTAAAGGATACTCTTCCTTCCAGCGGTTGATCAGGTTCAGCCACTCTTGCGTTTGGTTGGATGCATCGTTAGTACCTGCTTGCTGAACGCGACGCAACAAATCAAGCAACACTTTCCGCACATCGCCGACGATGGGTACATCAGGAACGCGGTTTTTGCCAACTTCCGCCGGGTCGATGTCGATGTGAATGACTTTAGCGCGGGTGGCGAATTCATCCAACTTGCCTGTCACGCGGTCATCAAATCTTGCACCAACACAAATCAGCAAGTCACAATCTGTGACAGCAAAGTTAGCGTAGGCGGTGCCGTGCATTCCCAACATTCCCAAAGACAGGGGATGATGTTCGTCAAAGGCACCGATACCCATGAATGTGGTGCTGACGGGGATATTGAATAATTCAGCCAGTTGTTTAATTTCTTCGTGTGCCCCTGAGGCGATCGCACCACCACCGACATACAATAGCGGACGGCGACTTTCACGAATCAACTGTATCGCTGCGTTAATCTGCCGTGGATTTCCCTTCACTGTGGGACGATACCCCGGTAACTTCACTTTTCCCGGTTCCACAGGCACATAGTCAAATTCTTCCAACGCCACATCCTTGGGAACATCAATCAAAACTGGTCCCGGACGTCCAGTGCTAGCAATGTGGAAGGCTTCGGCAACAATGCGTGCCATATCTCTGGGATCGCGCACGACATAGGAGTGCTTGACAATTGGTAGCGTAATCCCGTAAATATCAGTTTCTTGAAATGCATCCGTACCGATCACCGCCCGTGACACCTGTCCTGTGACAATGACCATCGGGATTGAGTCCATATAAGCGGTGGCGATGCCCGTTACCAAATTAGTCGCCCCAGGACCAGAAGTTCCAAAGCACACACCTACCTTCCCCGTTGCACGGGCGTACCCATCGGCGGCGTGTGCGGCACCTTGTTCGTGTCGCACCAAGATGTGCTTAATACCACCATCGGTAGCTTCTACTTTGTATAAATCGTCGTAAATCGGCAGAATTGCACCACCAGGATAACCAAAAATATACTCAACGCCGTGGCGCTTGAGGCTATCAAGCAGGGCGAAACCACCAGATGCACGTCTGGGCGTCACGACTGGCGAGATTGAGAGATTGGAGATGCTTTGGTTTTCGGTTTGTGGGAAACTAATTTCGGTAGGCGATCGCACAGTCAAACCTCACGCAAGAGCTAAGTTGATGCTGAAATTTTGTATTTAAAATTTCATTTTAATTGAAAAGCTGAATAAATAAGCAACGATATTTGCTGAATAAAAAGCAATAATCTTTGATCGTAACGCAGAACGCGGTTGGCTTTCCACAAATAAATTTCGCGGATTTAGTATCGACGTTAAGGCTGTCGCAGTGCGTGTCTCGGTAGAATTTTTTTGTTTTCTATCAATAAATTTATAAGCTTGTATCCTTTTTTCTTATAAGTACTGACGAATGAGTCCTGAGTTCTTTCTTGACTCAGAAATTCTTCATTTTAAAAGAACATTGCGCAATACTCGACGAGTATTGTGCCAAGCCCAAACGCCCACAAAGACTACCACAATACTCATACCCACTAGCACAATTCGCAAGCCTAAAGCATCAGTTACTGGACCTGTGATCGCGAGTGGTGCACTCAGGGCTATGTTGACGGCATGATTTTGAAACCCAAACACTTTACCATGCATTGTCGGTGGTGTTTGCTGTTGAATCAGAGTTTGCATCGGTACGCCAATGAAAGCAGCGCCTATACCCAACAATGCACAAAGTGCAAAAGCGAATAATAAGTTGTGGGTAAAACTGAACACTCCTAAAACCAGCGCCATGAGCAAAAATCCAATCAGGGGTAACGGTTTTTGGTTGAGTTTTTCACCCCAATGACCCAAAATTGCCGCTCCCAACACCATACCTACCCCAGCCGCTGCCAAGAAAAAACCAAATTGTTTCTCTTTTAAGCCAAACTCCTCTGCTAATCTAATCGCCAGTACTGTTAATGCTGCAAACACACAATACAAAGTTGTCAGTTGCAACATGGCATTCAACACCAGATGGTTTTTCTTGAGATAACGCAAACCCTCTTTAAAATCAGTCCAAGGATTGATGACGGGCTGACTGTTGTCATGGAACTTATTGTCTCTAAAGCTAATGGGTTGCATAATTCCAGCAGACACCAGGTACAATGCCGCTACCACAAGCTCTTGACCATATTCTGCTCCTACCGAGTTTTTTGCCCAACTCAATATCGGCTCCCCCACAGCAAAACCAACAATTAAAGCTCCCATCATCGTGCTGCTAAAGAGCGCATTGGCTGCCATCAAATTCTCTTTTCTGACTAATAGGGGAATAGCAGCTTGCTCAGCAGGTGCAAAAAACTGCGTCACAGTCGAAATGGCAAAAGTGAGCAATAGCAGAATGAGAAACTCTCGTGGCAAAAAAGGAATACACAAAGTTAATAGCCCGCGCACCACATCAGAGCCAACCATAATTAGCTTTTTTGGGAAGCGGTCAACAAAGACTCCACCAGCAGAACCAAACAATATCGCTGGTATTGTAAAGGCTACCATCAAAGTTGAGTACATGGAGTTCTCTGCTAACCCTGGAAGGGGTGGGTAGTTTTCCAGCAGGGCTACCATCAAAACGAAGAAAACTTTATCTGCTAGCTGGGACACCAATTGCCCAATCCATAGCAGCATAAAATTACGGTTTTTTAGCAGGGTACGAAACCCGTTATTAGAATTTGGAGGTTCTGTTGGAAACATCAGAACTAGGGATTAAGGGTTAGGGAACTGGGGACAAGGGCGAGTGGAGGCTGTTGTGAGAAAAGCTTAGCCGCTTTGCGACACGCTGCGCTTACGCGAGCAACGAAAGGTGGGGAACTCATGACTTCTTCATCCCCCTTATTTTTCTCATCTTCCTCTACATCTTCCTCTACTCACCCCTCATTTCTCACTCCTGATTGGCAAATCTATTTTCCGGACTAATTATCCTGATAACGCTTTAAAAGCACGTGCAAAAACTCAGCAGCAGCCAGGCGCTCTTGAGGCGGTGATTCGCCAAAAAAAGAGTCTACCCAGCAACCCTGTACAGTTTGAGGCGATCGCCACATCTCTAAATGGTCAACAGATGGATCTGCATAAAAGTTATTTTGCCCACTTCCGAGCAGAGAAGAACTCCAGTGAGTGAAATAATCATGGCTCATCCGATGGATAGAAAAATTTCCCCAAAGAGGTACTCCCCATCCATCTATAGCGATAAAAGCTTTAACATGACCACCAAATTGTTGCCATTTGTGAGCAGCGATTATTGCCCCAACGACACCAGCACTAAAGCTAATGAATACAACTGGCGATTGTATCCTATTCTGCAAGTGTTTGTGTAAAAACTGCAATATGTGAAACGCTGATAAAGCTAAACCACCCTCGACTGGAACAATCAGTATATTTGCTGATACTTGATTTTTTGCTTTCTCTACAGCTTGCTCTAGCAATCCCGACACAAAACATTGAGTTAAAGATGAATCATGGATACCAGGGCAAATAATTATACTCATCTGTCTTTGGTTTAGCGGCTTTTCCTTAAGAATATTGCAGTGTTACTGTCTTAAATATAACATTTATTCACAACACTTTTCAGGGTGTATGACGTTGGTTTGAGTCGTCACAGGGTTTTGTGTCACTGGTCATTTTTCCTGACTGATGATCAATGACTCGTCCTCATAAAACTTCGTGGGAAGTATGGAAACGAGCGTGTATGCGTGACCTGAGAGGAAATACGACTCAAGCGAACGCCAGATGCTACAAGTCGGCAGAGCCGCCCACCGCACTGGCTCCTTTAGTCGCCTTATTCCATTACCGCCTTGGGGTTACTGGATTCGGTGTACTTTTGTAGTGTACTTTCAATGGGACAGTTACCATTTCAAATCTTTCACCCCTTTGGGTTCGCCAGTTCCCGCTTGTTGGGAAACCCGCCGATGACTGACTGGACTCACCTGTACGCGTAACGGTTTTGCACTCGATGTGCCTTCCCTTTCGGGAGTGATTGTAGCCACGAATGTTACTGGTCGGTACTTATCGAAGACACTGGCTTAACCCAATAAACCTGTTTAATCTTCAATTTCTAGAGCTACAGACTGGCTATGCCTAACGTCCCGTTGAGGGATACGTATCCGTAGGTAGAAACTTTGACACTTGCCAATAACGTAGTACACGAAGTACGCGCGTCGGGTCAACTATGGTCTGTAAATCTAGGCTGGAAGCCCAGTGTCTTCAGACCTGGGTTGTTGACATTAATAACTCAACATCGCAATTGCAGTCTATCAAGCGTGACACAATTTGCCAAATAAGCAAATCTCACCTGAAGGATAAAGTGTGTAGACGCCACGGACACTTGCACCAATACCGTTCAGTTAAGGATTTTTTGTGGAGATTTCATGCGTGTACCAGACGTGCCATGGCACGTCTGGTACAAGGGTTATTGTTGAAGAAATTTTCTTATCACCAAGCGTATTGACACTTGCACGGCAGTCGCCTGGATCGGGAAAGCCCAACGGGAGAGCCAATCACTGTCAGTTCGGCAACCCTCCAGCCGTAGCGCTGGACTCACCGTCATTCGCGCTGGCTCCTCAACTGGTGGGAACCCGCACCTTTCCATAGATCGCGTAGGGGGCTTTGCGTAGGGTAGGATAGTGTGAAGTATTTTATTTTTCATCCTTTAGATTTTATTCGGTTACGCCTTAAGAGTATTTTTTTTTGTATATACCTTTAGTAATTAATAGAGTATGTCATTAGAAATATTGCTATTAATTGCTTTTTTATCCTATCCCCCAGGATAGGATAAAATTTTACGAGTATGGAAAACAACAAATTAAGAACAGCACTGAGCCATGAGTGCTGAGTGCTGAGTCATTTCCACTCAGCACTCAGTACCAATGCAAGGCATTGCGCCCTTACACACTAAGAACTTTTGAAGTTGGATTGAGGAAGTATTGTGGTAGCCACACCAGAAAAACTACAGCCCACTGAGCAATTGTCAAGTCAACACCGAGTAGCAGTATTGCTTATGGGTTACGGCGAAGTCGAAAGCTACGAAGATTTCGCTAACTACAATGAACAAGCTTTAAATCTGCTGACGGCAAAATTCGCACCCGTGCCTACCTGGATTTATCCTCCCCTCGCACGACTTTTGGCATTATTTGACCGTCATGAGTGGGGACATCAACACCATGATTTTATTTCCCCACACAATGCCATTTTTGAAAAACAACGCGCTGGAATTGAAAAAAACCTACAGGCACAGTGGGGTGAAGGCGTTAAAGTTTTTAAAGCCTTCAACTTCTGCGCCCCTTTCCTTCCGAACCAAGTCTTGGCAGAAATCAAAAACCAAGGCTTTGACAAAATACTCATCTATCCACTGCTCGTTGTGGATTCCATCTTCACGAGTGGTATTGCCATTGAGCAAGTCAACAACGCTTTCGCTGAGTTGACAGATGGTGATGAACACTGGGTTAAAGGACTGCGCTATATCCCATCCTTCTACAACGAATCAGCTTACATCAATTTGATAGCGCGTCTTGTGGAAGAGAAAATTACCGCTGACTTAGCCAGTGCTTACCTACCTTCTCAAATTGGTATTGTGCTGATGAACCACGGTTGTCCTCACAAAGCCAAAGGATTCACCTCTGGAATTACCGAAAGTCAAATACTCTACGACTTAATACGCGAACAGTTAATCAACCGCTACCCTCTCATTTCCATTGGGTGGCTAAACCACGACACACCCCTCATTGAATGGACGCTACCAAATGTCGAACAAGCAGCGAAAAACCTCATTCAATTAGGTGCCAAAGCGGTTGTCTTTATGCCGATTGGCTTTGCTACAGAAAACCATGAAACTCTGTTGGATGTACACCACATCATTCATGCGCTACAGAAAAAACATCCTGATCTAAACTACGTGCAGATGCCCTGTGTTAACGACAATTCTGAATTCTTAACAATGGCAGCTCAATGGGCAAATGCTCATATCACCGAGTTGGTGTCAGAACAAACTGTGGCGGTTAATCCCCAGTTAGCTGTAGCGCATCATCATCACCACCATCACTAAGTAGAGAAGATGAGGGGATGAGGAGGATGAGGAGGATGAGGAAGTATAAAGAAAAATCATTACTCCCTCATCTCAAGAACTGCTCCCTCATCTCAAGAACTGCTTCCTTCTCCCTACAAGCCTCTCAACTTGCGAGTGTTGTCAATCAAACTTTGAGCAAATTCGTCGAAACGTTGAGAAAGTTTTTCATCCAACAACTTACCATCAGGACTAAAGGCTTTCCAAACTTGTCCAATCCCAATTTGCTCTGGAATCACCCAAGCGTGTACCCAACGCATAATAACTCGTAGATCATTTAAGGCGTTGCTGTTAGGCTGTCCCCCTAACACGCTAATCAATCCTGTCACTTTATCAGACAACTGGTCAAAACTCATTAAATCAAGGGCATTTTTCAGGACACCACTCACGCTGCCATGATACTCTGGTGTCGCCAAAATTAACCCATCGGCACTACTAACGGCATCGCGTAACCGCTGAACATCTGGGTAATCTGGATATTCATCTTCCCCATTACAAAATGGTAACTGCATTTGCCGCAAATCGAGAATTTCAACATCTGCACCCAGAGCTTCCACCCGTTGGGCGGCTAGAAGTAAAGCCTTTTGAGTGTAAGATTCGGATCTTAAGCTACCAGCAATACCAACAATTTTCACCATAGTCCAATTAAATTCCCGTAACTATAACTATCTTGAAGAAGAACAAGAGAACACAGAACACAGAACACAGAAATCAGAATGCAATGAGTGGGGGGACTGAACCCAATACTTCGCCACGCAGTCGTACAGAACTCATGCACTCGTCCGGATCGATGATTCTGAGTTCCTTCGTGTTCAGTAAAAAGCTTCTATAAAAAGTCTCACACGCCAAAGCTAAATATTTCTAATCCGGAGTCATTACGACTATGTATATATCATAGCTATGTGTGACATAATATGTCAAATTCCAGTTTGCAGAGAATTTTATGCTAAGCGAACGAGGACACAGCACAGATAAAATGTAAAAGTAACAACTAAAGGCTTTTTAGCAAAGAGTGCGACGAGCAAGGAATTCCTAAAGTTCCACTTATGTGTCAAAAACAGAGTAATTCTAATAAATACAGGCATTGAAGGGTATAGCGAGGAAAAACTTGGGAATGGTTTTTTTTTTGGAAGTTACACTAGAAGATTAGAAACCCCTGATTTCTACTCTTGGTAGAGGAAAAGGCATAGAAACGAGTGCTCGGTTATGGAGCAGCAAACAAACGGTAATTATTATGAAAAATTTTGAGAAAAAGACATTGATGAAACAGCAAAGGGCAAAGCGTGCAGCTTTCACTGGAGCGCTAGCAGCTGGTTTAATCATGTTGCCAGGAATGTTAGGGGGTACTCCCGCGCTAGCGCAAAAAGTAGAGCGTGGCGATTCCCTATCCTATGGCGACTTAATCAAGAAAACCGAGAATAAGGAAGTCAAAAGAGTAGAGCTTGACGAAACCGATCAGGTAGCAAGGGTTTATCTAAAAGAGCAAAAGCAAGATGCACAACCGATACAAGTGCGGCTTTTGGAACAAAACCCTGAGTTAATTAGCAAGCTAAAAGAAAATAACGTTGATTTTGAGGAAGTTTCCTCTGCTAATGGTAGAGCAGCTGTAGGGCTTTTGATCAACCTGATGTGGATTTTGCCACTGGTTGCTTTGATGTTATTGTTCCTCCGGCGCTCTACGAATGCTTCTAGCCAAGCAATGAACTTCGGTAAAACCAGAGCTCGCTTTCAGATGGAGGCAAAAACCGGAGTGAAATTTGACGATGTCGCAGGTATTGAAGAAGCCAAAGAAGAACTGCAAGAAGTCGTTACTTTCCTCAAACAACCAGAAAAATTCACTGCTATCGGCGCACGCATTCCCAAAGGAGTGCTGTTAGTCGGACCTCCAGGAACAGGGAAAACTCTCTTAGCAAAAGCGATCGCTGGTGAAGCAGCCGTACCATTCTTCAGCATTTCCGGTTCAGAGTTTGTGGAAATGTTCGTGGGTGTGGGAGCATCCCGCGTGCGCGACTTATTCAAGAAAGCCAAAGAAAATGCTCCCTGTCTCATATTTATCGATGAAATCGATGCTGTAGGACGACAGCGGGGTGCAGGGATCGGTGGCGGAAACGATGAGCGGGAACAAACCCTCAACCAACTGCTTACCGAAATGGACGGTTTTGAAGGTAACACTGGTATTATTATTATTGCTGCCACTAACCGCCCGGATGTGCTAGATGCCGCGTTGCTCAGACCTGGACGGTTTGACCGACAAGTGATTGTGGATGCACCAGATCGCAAAGGTCGTCTGGAAATTTTGCAAGTTCACTCGCGTAACAAGAAAATTGATCCATCTGTTTCTTTAGAAGTTGTTGCTCGTCGTACACCAGGTTTTACAGGGGCGGACTTAGCAAACCTCCTCAACGAAGCGGCAATTCTCACAGCACGTAGACGTAAAGAGGCAATTACGCAGCTAGAAATTGATGATGCTATTGACAGATTGACCATTGGACTGACCCTCAACCCGCTATTGGATAGCAAGAAAAAGCGGTTGATTGCTTATCATGAGATTGGACACGCTCTGTTGTCTACACTCCTGAAATATTCTGACCCCTTAAATAAGGTGACAATTATTCCCCGTTCTGGTGGAGTTGGTGGTTTTTCTCAGCAGATTCTGAATGAAGAAATGATTGACAGCGGGCTTTATACTAAGGCTTGGCTGCAAGACAACATTACCATGACCTTAGGAGGAAAGGCTGCAGAAGTAGAGGTTTTTGGTGAAGCTGAAGTCACAGGTGGAGCGAGCAATGACCTAAAAGTTGTGACAAATCTTGCTCGTAAGATGATAACGATGTATGGTATGTCTAACTTAGGGTTAGTGGCTCTGGAAACTCAGAATAGTGATGTGTTTCTGGGACGAGATTGGGTGAATCGCTCTGAGTATTCAGAAGAAATGGCGATCAAGATTGACCGACAAGTGCGAGCAATGGCAAGTACTTGCTACCAAGAAGCTCGTCGCATTATACGTGAAAACAGAGCTTTAGTAGATCGGCTTGTCGATTTACTCGTGGAGCAGGAGACTATAGAAGGCGAGCAATTCCGTAAAATTGTCTCTGAATATACCCAACTGCCAGAGAAGCAACAATTAGTTGTGTCTGGTTAGGAATGATAATGACTTTGGAGCGCGAATTGCTGAAACATTAAATTGTAGGGTGGGCACTGGTTCCTGTCCACCTTCCTTGCTTATTGGTGAAGAGCAGTGCCCACCCTACGTTGAATTCGCGCTCCAGAGTCTAATTAAAATTAGGGGCTTGTAACCTCTACTTCAATTAAGCGTTGTACACAATTGTAAGGATATCAACCTGTGTTTATAATTAATTCTGAGTTCTGACAACTGTGTTCTGAGTTTTTTTTTGCTCAAACACCTCCTGTCCAGTTGACTGAGGTCTTTAAGGTTCGGCACTTTCAACACGAAGGGGAATTGTAATTCCTTCCCGCTGTAAAGCATTCGTAAAAATCTTCCGGAGAACGCGCTGGATCTGAAGATGCTTTCCTGGCTTTACCTTCGTTAATGTACGCAGTAATAAGTTAGTGTCTCCAAGGCTCTCTACTCCATCTACCTCTGTAGGTTCGAGTACATCTGGGTTATTTGCTTTTAACTCTTCTCCTACTTCCTCAATGACTTTGTATACATCAGCTAAGTTGGAGTCATAAGGCACGCTAACTTCCACCACTGCAAAAATATACTGTTTGGAGTAGTTGGTAATTGAGCCAATATCGCCATTACGAATAATCTGCAATTGACCATTGGGGTGTCTGATACGAGTGGTTCGCAGTTCAATCGCCTCGACAATGCCTTCGACAATTTTATCTTCGGATTTCCCAGCTTGGATATAGTCACCCACTAAGTAATAGTTTTCAAACAGAATAAAGAAACCGCAGACTATATCGTTAACTAGTGTCTGAGCTCCAAAACCCACAGCTATACCAACAATTCCTGCACCAGCGAGTATAGGAGTGGGATTGATGTCGAGCGTATAAAGGATCGAGACAGCGGCACCGAAGTAAACTAGATATTGTAAAAAACTACGGATAAGAGGAACGAGGGTGAGGCGTCTGCTTGTTTGAATCTCACTCAGATTTCGGTCTTTGAACAATACCTCTTCAACAAGTAAGTAGACGACCTCAAACAAAACACGACTGATGAAGATGATGCCGATGATCTTAACAATTCTAGATCCGAAAGCTGCGATATTGGCGATTAACTGCACCTGCTGGATCACCAATGTTGCTACACAGACATAAATCACAAATTCCAGACACCGCTTCAAAAAGGGGATTAGGTGTCGGAGGCGATCATAGAATCGCAGAAGGTTGTCAGGATTCGAGTATCTTATACTTAAAGCATCTAGGCTATCAATAATAGCAGTGAGTGCTTTAGGTATGAGTAACCCGACGGCAATGATCAGATAGATCCGCAGTAGGATGTATAAATAGTGGGAAACAACTGCTGGCAATTTGAGAAACTGGCTACAGCAGATGACAGCCCACAGCCAGATCCCACAAGTAACGATGTTGTTGAGGTTGTCAAAGAAAGTATCAATACTTTTATCGTCGGCAGTGTTTTGTTCAATGTTCTTAGCACGAATGCTAGCTACCTTGAGCCAACGATGAAGGAATTTCTGAGCGATCGCCGCTAAAATCAAAATACCAATGCTCTGAGCTATACCAATTCCTAAAGTTACCCAAAATCCTGGTGGAACACGGTAAATCAACAAGAGTGTATATTGTTGAAGGTTTGCGCCTCGATAGAGTAGAAAACCATTAGCACCCACAATCAAAATACACAGTACTAAACAAGTGGCTATCAACAACCCTGTAATATTTTGACGCAGGGTTTTGATACTTCTTCCCTCGTTTTTAACTACAGAGTTTTTCAAAAGTAGCTTGAAGACCTTACCCACAAGCCAGTTTACTAAAAAGAAAACGAAGATTACAAGACTGACTTCAGCCAAGATAATTAAGAAATTCATATCAAAACATAAAAGTTAAGCATTTTAATGATTGTGTTACTAAAATCTGTAGAACACATCAATATCTTTTCTAGTATTATTTCATTTTTAGGTTGATAAAATCAAGTTATTATAATGCTCAACTTTTTACTATGCTAGTTATTTTATCTTAAAGTCATATTTTTTGACTTTATTATCTTAGAGATGATTTATAAAGTAAACCTTAAATTGTAGGGTGCGTTATAGCAACGCTTAACGCACCGAGAAAGATGGTGCCCTGCGGCTAATTCTCACTCTCTCAAACTCCGAAATCCAAGCATCGCCGTAACACACCCTACTTAATATTTACTTTATAAATAGGCTCTTATACCAAACTTTATCTGAGTTCAAATATCACACATTTCCGACCTTTTTATTTACTTGAAACTAATAATAGTAGGAACAGTAGGAACAGTAGGAACAGTAGGAACAACGAAGTCAAATAAATGTTTAGGCTTTACTATAGGATTACTATTTGATTTTTGAACAAAGTTAAGTATTGTAGGGTGCGTTAGGATGAAATCCGTAACGCACCGAATCCCTAAATCTATTCCCAACCCAGCTTATGATAATGCTGCTAAAATCATTGGAAAGTATTTTTTTGCAACAGCAAGACAGTTTGAAATTTACTTTGATGAAATTTTTCCTGGCAATTTTTCTATATCAGAGGAAGGTGACACAGAGGATTTTGTTATTCGAGTGTTTTATTTAACCGCTTTTTATCGAAATCAACCTTTATGCCTTTTCTCAATTAAGTTTCCTCATTATCATCAAAATTTTGGCTTTCCACTACCACCAGAATTAGAGATGGTAAAGTTGTACGAAAAGTGTGATTAGCAAACAAAAAAAATTCTTTCTTAAATCAAGAATTTCTTCTATTTTCTCTACGTACATATACGGTTTTTTCAATTTGAGTGTCTTGAGTCTAATTGAGAACAACTATTAATTTGTAGTATATGTTTACTCAACAATCAAATTCGATCATATTTCGCAGTCCATATCCTGATATTTCTATACCTGAGCAGCCACTGACAGAATTTGTATTGCAACGAGCAGTAGAATTAGCCCAGAAACCAGCCTTGATTGAAGGGCACAGCGATCGCATAGTGACTTATGGACAACTAGCAGACTCCATCGGTCGAGTTGCTTCTAGCTTGGTGGCGCGTGGCTTCTCCAAAGGTGATGTTTTCGCAATTTACAGCCCGAATATTCCCGAATATGCGATCGCCTTCCATGCCGTCGCAACTTTAGGCGGGGTTATCACCACAGTAAACCCATCCTATACGGCAGAAGAGCTTGCATACCAACTCAATGATGCTGGTGCAAAATATTTAGTCACAATACCTGACCTTGTAACTCAAGCATTAGAAGCCGTAGGGCAATCAAAGGTACAAGAAGTATTTGTGTTTGGTGAGGCAGCTGAGGCTACCTCATTTTCTGTGCTTTTAGAAGGTGAAGGAGAAATACCAAAAGTACATATCAATCCACGAGAAGATTTAGTAGCCTTGCTGTACTCTAGTGGCACTACTGGTATGCCTAAAGGTGTGATGCACACCCACCATACATTTCTGTGTAACTTTCACCAATTCCAAAACTGCGAACCAGTCAGCGAGGCTGATGCAGTTATCGGGGTTTTACCTTTTTTTCATGCCTACGGCATGCTCATGCTGAATTACAGCCTTGCTTGCGGAGCAACTATTGTGACGATACCGCGCTTCGATCTGGAGACGTTTCTCAACCTGATTGAAAAGCACAAAATTACCCGTATCCACGTCGTCCCACCAATTTTGCTGGCATTAGCAAAGCAGCCAATAGTAGATAAATACAATCTTTCCAGCTTGCGGGTGCTGACTTCTGCTGCAGCACCACTCAGTGATCAATTGATCAAAGAGTGCGAACAGCGTCTTCCTAATTGCGTCGTCAAGCAAGCGTATGGAACGACAGAAACCTGTCTGAACACCCACACTCTAGATGAACGTGACAAAATCAAGCCTGGTTCAGTCGGTCAATGTCTTTCTCATGTGGAATGTCAAATTGTAGACGTCGATACCCAACAACCATTAGGTTTTAATCAACCAGGAGAGTTGTGGGTACGCGGACCGCAGCTCATGAAAGGCTATTTGAATAATGATGAAGCAACTGCCAACACAATTGATCGAGATGGTTGGTATCACACCGGCGATATTGTCTATGTTGATGAAGACGGCTACTTTTATATAGTCGATCGCATCAAGGAGTTGATCAAGTGTAATGGCTATGCCATAGCACCAGCAGAGCTAGAAGCAGTATTGTTGAGTCATCCGGCTGTTGCTGATGCTTGTGTAGTCAAGAGTCCTCATGCCAGTAGTGGGGAAGTTCCCAAAGCTTTTGTTGTGCTTAAAGATTCAGCTACGCCAGAACAAATTATGGAGTTTGTCGCTGGACAAGTTGCACCGCATAAAATGATCCGCAGACTTGAATTTGTGGACAAAATTCCTAAATCACCTTCTGGGAAAATTTTGCGCCGTATATTGGCACAACAAGAACTGACAAATATCAAAGAAGCATCCTCTGATGAGCAGCCATTGCAGCAAAGATTGGAGTTTCTACAACAGTTAGATGATGCTTCTTTAGGTAAACGTCAAGAGCTATTAACTGCTTATATTCGAGAGCAATTTGTTAAAGTTTTAGGCATCAATACATCTCAAAATCTGGATATAGAGAAGCCTTTACATGAACTGAGGCCTGATTCTCTCATGAATATTGATCTGAAGAACCGCATTGATACTGAACTAGGGGTAAACATACCCATAGAAATGTTTCTTGGCGAGTCTAATATCAACCAATTGGTAAATTTATTGCTTCAGCAACTAGCAGCGAAGAACACAATTCTCTCAAAACATTCATCGGTTGAGTTAGCAACAGATTTAAAATCAGAGGTTGTTTTAGACTCTACAATATTACCTGAACATCCATCTGAGTCATTTGTAACTGAGCCTACTGCTATTTTCTTAACTGGAGCTACAGGCTTTTTAGGAGCTTTTTTACTTCAAGAACTGCTGTTAAAAACCCAGGCGAATGTTTATTGCTTGGTACGTTCTACTGATTTGGAGTCAGGGAAGTTAAGGATTCAAAATAACTTAGAATCCTATGGAATTTGGCAAGATGATTTTGCTGATAGAATTATTCCTGTGTTGGGTGATTTATCTCAACCACTGTTAGGTTTGTCATCACAATATTTTCAAAAAATGAGCAGCCTCATTGATGTGATTTATCACAACGCTGCTTGGATTAACTATGTTTATCCCTATTCAGCATTAAAGCCTACCAATGTTTTGGGAACTCAGGAAATCTTGAGATTGGCGAGTCAACTGAAAATCAAGCCTGTACATTATATATCTACAATCGCGGTTTTTGAGTCGCCTGCTTATTTAGGAAAAGTAGTAACTGAATCCGATCAACTCGCTCATAGTGAGGGAATGAAACTTGCTTACTCCCAGAGTAAATGGGTGGCAGAAAAGTTGGTTATGATAGCGCGCGATCGCGGTATTCCAGTTTCGATTTATAGACCGCCATTTATTTCCGGTCATAGTCAAACAGGTGCTTGGTATAAAGATGATGTAATTTGCCGCACCATCAAAGGCTGTATTCAAATGGGGAGTATGACAGACATCACTGACACATTGGATTTAGCTCCCGTAGATTACCTCAGCCAAAGTATTGTGTATTTATCAAAGCAAAAAGATTCTCTTGGTAAGGCTTTTCACTTAAATAATCCTCAATCTATTTATTGGAGTGAACTAACTGATTTTATCTGTTCTTTTGGCTATAAAATTAAACATATTGCTTATAAAGATTGGCAAATACAACTAAATAATTCTGTTCGCTCTAGGGAAAACCCTTTGTATCATCTCTTGCCTTTTTATCAAAAACAATTGCCTCAAGAACAACTAGGTATTTTGGATCAGGTTCAGCAATCAACTGACCCAAAAATCAGTTGTTTGATGACACAGAATATCCTAGAAGGTAGTTCCATAGTGTGTCCACCTGTAAATGCTGAATTGCTCAATACTTATTTCTCGTATTTCATTCGTAGTGGTTGGCTCGACTTAGTTCCAAAATAGCGAGATCGAAGTAAGCAATTCAAAATGAAAACCTAGCATTGGCACTCTCAACTTGCTTTAACTAGTTGTGTACATTTTCGTATCAGCATTTAGCGTTTCTGACTTTATACGTATTAAATGTTGCTTTCATAAAGGCAAAACTAAAAATGAATCATATACTTCCTGATTTAGATTCTCCTGTTGCTGTGGTTGGAGGAGGAGTTGCAGGAATTTGGGCTGCTTATAAACTCATTAAGGCAGGAATACCTACAACTTTAATTACTTATTTGGATAAAGATAGAGGCGGCATACAAGGTTCAACGTATCGGTCTGTGGGTGCTATCAACACTTCCCCTTTAACAAACGATGACTTTGCCTCTTACATGGATGATTTGGGAAGAAAGTGCGCTCATCCTTTCGTAACTCAAGCTTTACAGCAATATTTAAAAGATGAAATTGATGAGCTTTCATCTCTTGTTGCTTTAAAACCCATAAAAATTGGATTGGCATTAGAGTCTGAAAGTGGTAAATCTTTCTTGCAATATATGTATGAACTATTTGAATCCCTTGGAGGGCGCATAATAAATGCTTGGCTCACTCGATTAGTAATGGACAAAAATGTTTGCCAAGGATTGCAGTATGAGAAAAACGGCTACATTGGAAAACTGCGTTGCCGCGCAATCATCCTTGCCTCTGGAGGGTATGCAGGTTTATATTCCAATTCGATAAATACTAACTGTTTTGGAACAATGTTAGGTCGCTTTATGGAGTGCGGAGGTAGTGCAACAAATTTAGAGTTTCTCTTCCAACATGGATACGGGAATATTGATACTAATGACTTAACGCCAACGGAAGAGATTGCTGGGGCAGAAATTTATGACAAAAATAAAAGTAGAGTTGTCTGGTTGGAAAAAATGCTCTTTGATGGGCAAGGAACTAATACACATCTTCAAGCTGTTAATTTCTGGATGAGTAATAGTCATATGGACTATTCTATCGACCTTTCATACAGGGAGCTTTATTTAGCGATCTCCGAGTTTAATTCAGCGATTCAGAAGAAATACACCCAGCAAAACCTTTGTAATAAGCCAACTCCATCAGATAAAGATGCTTTGGAAAAATTGTTAAAAATTTTTCCGGAAAATGCGCGGATTGAGGTTTCGCATAAAATAATTTATACTGATTCCCCTCAAGTAATAAAGTACGATAAATTTCAAGATTTAAAGAAATTATTTTTAGTTGAAAATTTTAGATTATTTCAGGTCAAACCGATTACTTATTTTTCGATGGGTGGAATTGCACATATAAATTGCCGCACGAATCTGAAAAATGTCTTGTGGCGAATTCTGTTGTGTTGATTTGTCTTTTGCGTTAACAAAAACTTGCTTTCATTTCTCATCAATCATTTAACTGAATGAAACAAAACTATGGATTTTCAGAATGTTTTATACAATATAAAAAGTATATAAAATAACCTTTTTAATGTAAGATAATAAAGTTTCAAAGAATCAAAGAGGTAATTTATGAGCAATATCAAAGAAGCATTACCTGCTTCAGAATTTATGAAAAAGAACTTAGGTATTTCTGAGGCTCCTATTGAAGCATACCTGAACTACGGATATGCACTACTCGCTATTGCTGGAGCTGATGGAGAGGTTTCCGAAGCTGAACTTAACTGGTTACTAAATCATCAGCGTCTTGTCGGCGCTCCTGAAGAAGTAATAGAGAAATACAAAACATTTGAATACAAAAATGCTGACGCGCGAAAGTTTGCTGAGTAAGATTACAGTTGATGTTTCTACTTGGTCGAAATCAAGGTCATTGCTGTATCATGCAATTCAAATGGCTCGCGCCGATGAGGATTACTCACTTGAAGAGCAAAAAGCTGTAAAAAAAGCAGCTAAACTGTTGAAGGTTGAAGATGATATTGCGCTTGCTCTCAAGAGGTTGGTAGAGACAGAAGAAGCAGTAACTGCATTACGCAAAGCGCTACTACAGACTGAAACTTTAACTTAATCGAGCCACCATATGCCCATTAAGGTAACTTAACTGCAAAGGTACCAGAGGGGTGCGATACGCTCGCGCGTCAAGCTACGGGCTTATCGTCCTCCCTCCACCTCCCATGTCTTTATTCCCTGCATTCCTGTGTGGTTGGGGGCTGTTTTAGTCTGTCTCAATCCCTAATTACCCCTAGTAGCATCTCAAGAGGAATTCCAAGTTTTTCTAAATTTTGCGCTTTTACTTACCCCTAGAGAAATTCATATTTCAAAAAATAAGTTATCAAATTTGCTGTAATGAATAAGCTTTTCATAGCCCAATTGCAACCAGAACCAGGTCGTCTCCCCCGCCTATCCCTCCTTATCCTATGAAAGTAGATGTCAATAAAACAGCGTTCATTCTTTCTCTTAATATCCCGAATCCCCTATAACTTTTGATTCCTCAATGATGACTTGTGATTGTTGTGGAGTCCACCTTTGAGATGGATTTCTGGCAATTTGCTGCTGGGAGAACATTTCCCGCAGAACCATTGCTGGATCTACATATTGTTTGGCATATTTCAGCCCCCAATGAAGGTGAGGACCTGTGGTTCGTCCGGTCATCCCTACCCGACCAATTCTCATTCCTGCGGTTATTTGCTGACCTTCCCAAATTTGAATTCCACCAGCCCTATCTATGAAATAACGGCGACCCTCTGCGGTTTCAACTTGTCCTTCCATATGACAGTAGGTGTGTTCCCATTCGCCAGACTGAATGACTATATATGTACCACAGGCGTCCTTGTCGCGAACTTTTGTGACTGTACCTGTCCACCAATTACGAATATAACTACCTTGTGGGGCGGCGATATCTAACCCACCGTGAAATTCCAAATTTGAGCCACCAGTCGCAGAACGACGGTAGCCAAATGCGGATGTATATGACTGAAAATTTTCTACAGGAAAAGAGGCTGCTAGCCAATTGTTAGCTATTGCTACCTGCTGAGATTTAAATTTTGGAGATGCTTTGGGGTGGTACCCGTTAGATTTAAATTCTATAGATGGTTTTGACTGGTGTGCCTGAGAATTTTTTACAGGAATTGAAGTTGCTTGCCAATTGTTGAACGTTGCTATCTGCTTGGAGTTAAATTCTACAGCTTCAACCGTTTTTGCCTTTGACAATAGAGTGATGAAACCTATAACACTCAATCCTAATATAGACAGACTGACCGCAGAAAGTGCTACTGTTTGTCGCCACTGACTCATTTTTTTTTGCCCTCTAGCCGTTAGGTCTATCTGTAAATTGATGTAAAATCCAACCAAAGCAGAAGTTTGAATTTTGATTAGGGATTGACATCTGGTTTTGTTTGCGTTCACATAGCTGCATTACAAGAAAAAGCGTATTTTTTGGCTTTCAATCGCAATATTGTACTGGAAAATATTTTTATGTCAAGTCGTTTCAAGTACTATTTTTTGATCTGTCAAAAGCAGAATATTCTTAATTGAAAATAAAAAATATGACATTTAGAGTCAAACAGCTATTTTAGATACTTTTGTGCAGTTATACTTAAGCAATAATTCTCCTTTAAATAGCGAGTGTTCAAGTTGCTAGTCATTCCCTGGTAATTCTTATAAGTATTGGTAATTACATTTTTTCTAGGTATATACTTAGATTGTCAGATGTCAATTTATGCACCATGAATTATACCTGTGAAATCGTTGCCAATAAGTAAAAATGCTGTTAAGTTTATGCTTAAGATTGCATTAAAAAATTAATCTAGCTTCAATAGAAGCGAAAGCGCACTCTCCACACGAGTTCCACAAGCCATGCTGACCGAAATATTGCCTTTCAGTTTTGAGTTAGACACAATCGCGATCGCCGGAGCAAGTTTGTGGTCTTTGGCGCTGTATTTAGGTTTTTCCTCAGCCAGTGAATGGGTGATCCACCAACTAAACCGCTGGTTTAACTTTGCCGAGCGATCGCTCTACACGAGTAAGTCAGAATTTGAAAAAACAAGGAAAGCCAGAGAATCACAGAATGCTTTTTACGCCTCGCTTTTCAGTATTGTGCCCTTTCTAGTCATTGGCGCTTTATTTAATTGGGGAGTGGAAATCAGTTTAGGTTCGAGCTGGGCAATTAGTATAGGGATACTTGCCTGTATAGGTTCCGGCGTTTATGAACTAGGACGAAGAGATGGCAAGTCTTCTGGGGAGTAGAGCAAACAGACGATGAGATGATGGACTCAAGGGCTTGAAACTGTAACTTAATCTCTGGACAAAGCTACCCACTGCTGCTCAATCTTGGGTAGCTTTTTGATATCTATTCGGTTTATGTGCGGTTTTCACGACTCATATATAGTCATATTATTACTATAATATGACTATGTACAAGAGCGAAGAATTATGCCGCAAAGAGATAGATGGTTAAAAGTACTGCTAACTGAGCAGGAATTAAAAAAGCTTGAGGTTTACGCTGAAACTCAAGGATGGAATAAATCACAGGCACTTAGAGAATGGATTAAAGGTTTGCCATGCTACTCGGATTTAAAACAGAATTGAAACTGAATAAAGCGCAGCGCATAGCATTAGCCAAACATTGTGGAGTAGCTCGTCATGCTTGGAATTGGGGCTTAGCGCTGACCAAGCAAATTTTAGACCACAACCAAGCCAATCCTGATTCTAAGATTAAATTCCCTAGTGCTATCGACCTACATAAATGGTTGGTAGCATTAGTGAAATCTGAAAATGAATGGTACTACGAATGCAGTAAATCTACTCCACAGCAAGCGCTGATGGCTCTGCGAGATGCTTGGAAAGATTGCTTCAGTAAGAAAAAAAGAGTACCAAAGTTTAAAAAGAAAGGACGCAAAGATTCTTTCACGCTGGAAGGCACAGTCAAAATCTTAGGAGATAACAAGATTCAAGTACCTGTAATTGGTGTTCTTAAAACTTATGAGCGATTACCACAAGTATTGATTAAGTGTTGCACTATTAGCCGACAAGCTCATAGATGGTTTATCAGTTTTCGATTTGACGTAGAACAACAACAATCAGATAAAACAAGTGTTGTAGGTGTTGACCTCGGTGTTAAAAATCTTTGCACCCTCAGCAGTGGTGAAGTCATAGCTGGAGCCAAATCCTACAAAAAATATGAAGCAAAACTATCCAGAATGCAATGGTTGAACCGCCATAAAATCATCGGTTCTGCTAACTGGAAAAAAGCGCAGATGGCAGTAGCTCGTCTACACAGAAAGATTGCCAACATCCGTAAAGATACGCTCCACAAACTCACCACATTGCTCGCTAAGAACCACGGCACAGTAGTGATTGAAGACCTTAACGTGTCTGGAATGATGGCTAATCATAAACTGGCAAAAGCGATTGCTGATATGAGTTTCTTTGAGTTTCGCAGACAACTGACCTACAAGTGCGAGTTGTATGGTTCCAAGCTTGTCGTTATAGACCGATGGTTTCCATCCAGTAAGACCTGTTCTAACTGTGGAACCAAAAAAGAAACACTCACTTTGGATGAGCGAGTGTTTGAATGCGGTCACTGTGGCTTTGTTATTGACCGCGATTTAAATGCAGCAATCAATTTGAGTAAAGCTGTCAGTTAGACAGTGCTAGCCTGTGGACTGGTTGATGCCGACATCTCCAGGTTGAAGCAGGAAGTAATCGAAACCTAAAGTATAGAAAAGCCAAATTATGGGTAGCTTTGGGTAGGTATTATATAACGGTTCGTTATCTTAAAATGCCAGGACTAAAGAAGGTAGAACAGCCCTAATAACGAACAAACAAAGAAAAGAAAAACATTATCAAGCCTTACCTGCTAGTTAAGAAGCGTTCATTTATGCAGCTATGGTATGGCTAATGCACGGGCAATTGGTAGAAACAATGATACTTTCGAGACATCCTCTCAAATTTTTTTTGGAGAAAGTGACAAATTGGAGGATAAAAGTCTAAACGAAAGTGAAGTAGCTTTGGTCAAGACTTAGACCTGAAACTCCTTGCACAACCGCAATGAGCACGTCTGTTTCTTGGTCAAGATATATCGCTGTCCCTTCTGGTGAACCTGCTGGAGAGGAACCTAGAATATAGCTTAATCCTACGCTTACTCCTGCTCCTCTTTCCTCTGAATTGGCAAGTTGGATAGTGTCGTCGCTAGTGTTGAAGTCGGTAATGATTGCGTAATCAGTGAAAGATTGAGTTGTACCAGAAGGAGACGGACCGTACAAACTTCCACTATCAGTTCCAAGAACGAATGTGTCATTTCCTACACCGCCTGTTAAAGTATCCACCCAATCCTCTTGCTGAAAAGGATTGAACTGAACATCACCAATCAGAACATCATTACCAGAACCACCATCTAGGAAATCGCTTCCGTTTCTTCCATACAATACATCCTCACCATCGCCACCATATAAAGTGTCCTTACCAGTGAACCTCTCATCATAACCATCTAATATGTCGTTTCCTTCACCACCGTCAAGAAAGTCATCACCGTTAGCTCCTACAAGGTAGTCATTACCGGACTCACCATACAGGAAGTTTCTGGAACTCTCAGTTTGACGTGAGGAGCTAACGACTTCATAACCACCAAAGAGGCGATCATCGCCTGAACCGCCATAAAGTTCATCGCTTCCAGGACCGCCCTCTAAAAGATCATTGCCAGAACCGCCATCTAGGAAGTCGTTTCCTCCAAGGGTAGTACGTCCTGAGATGGGATCTGTCCAAGTGGTATCACCCCGTAAGATGTCGTTTCCTTTTCCGCCTTTTAAAACATCATTACCATAGCCATTGTTAAAGTACTCCGTGAGAAAATTTCCAAGGTTAAAAGTGTCTATACTTTCCCCTGCGCTGTAACCACCCCATAAAACATCATCTCCGTGACCGCCACTCAAGGAATCCTTACCGGCACCGCCTTCTAGAAAATCATTACCTGAGTCACCATCTAGAATATCGCTTCCCTCACGGTTGAGTGTCAAAATATCACTTTTATTCCCATAGGGATCAGCAAAGGGATCGCCACGTAAGTTGTCGTTTCCTAAACCACCATCTAGCAAGTCGCGACCTTCGCCGCCATTAAGGTCGTCATTTCCATCTTTGCCTAATAATGTGTCGTCTCCTGCTAAACCGTTGATTGTGTCATTATCTGGAGTTCCGGTTAAAGTATCGTTGTTCGGGGTACCGATGATATCTGCCATAGTCGTTACTCTCCCTAAAACTCGATAGTTGTACTATTAAATACATCTACTATTCATAATTTTTCTTCTTAAAAATTCAACTCTTCTTTAAAAAGATTTACAATTTAGAATCTGTGAAAAAATAAATGACTTGTTTTTAGCTAAAACCAAAAGAAGCCCCACGTCTGACACGAAGTGCAGCGTGGGATGAATTTTGGGGTAAAAACGGTACGTCCCCCGACCTATGTCAACCGTTGGTTGACGCGGGAGTGGGGTCGCACTTGTCCCCTAAAAAATGGGCAGCCTTTGTTTCGCTGATCTGTGTTCCAAGACGAGTACTCGTAGTAGTAAGGCTGCCCATTTTTTTCGTGTTAGACCTCGTGGACAGTGCAGTTTTTACCTATCTCTGGGCTGTCTTGCGACTCAATATACTGCTTCAAGGTCGAGATAGTCACGCCACCACAACGCCGCAATAAAGTAAGACCCGTTCCAAAAAACATCTTTGGAATAGAAGCGACTCAGATGGTCTGCAAATTCTTGCCTGAGTCTACGAGATGTCGTTGATTTAATATTTCCAACCAACGTGCTTAATTGCAAATCTGGGTGATATTGAAACAGTAAGTGTACGTGGTCGGATTCACCGTTAAACTCAACCAGTTTGCAATCCCATTTGATCAATAAATCTTCAAGGATAATGTGTAAACGCTTTAACATCTCAGAGCGTGATGGCTTTGCGTCGATATTTGGTTGTCAACACCAAATGTGCTTTCAGGTCACTGACTGACGGACATGAGTGAAACAAAATCATTTTTCACAACTTTTTCAGTCACTCTGCTATAATCAGTGTTGCCAATAATATTGACAGTAACTAACAATTAAGGAGGTGAATTCCCTTGTTGCTTAACTATCAGTATCGTGCGCAACCGAACACCAATCAAAAATTAGAACTGAATAGTTGGTTGAGAATTTGTCAATACTGGTATAACAAGCAACTAGGAGATAGATTCGATTGGTGGGAAAAGAACCGCAACAATATTAATTCTTGTTCGATAATCAGTTGTCCATTGCCACAATTACGGGACAATCCAGATTTCTACTCTCAAAAGAAACAGCTTCCTACTATTAAAGAAGACTTGTTTATAGTTGGACATTCTGGAGAATTACTAGACTTTACTCGTGTTCCATCTCAAACATTACAAGACGTTTCCAAGCGAGTTGATTTGGCTTTCTCTCGTTTCATTAAAGGTGACAGCAATGGCAATCGCAGTGGGAAGCCACGTTTTAAAAGTGCGGCACGTTACCGCACCATGCGTATAGAAGGTCAAGCCATTACCGTTGAGCGTGTTGAGAAAGACTGGTTATTCTTGTCCTTTTCAAAGCTTGATGGTTGGGTTAAAGTGTGTCTACATCGTCCATTGCCCAATGCTTTTGTACTCAAAAATGCACTCTTAACTAAGAAAGCGGATGGTTGGTACATCACAATTTGTTTAGAAGACCCGAATGTACCTGTTTTCACTCCTGAAGAGATAACGCCAACTTGGGATAACACTCTGGGATTGGATGCGGTGTTGCATGAAGACGATTACTTGGCAACTTCAGAAAATACGAAGCACCAAGCACTGAAGTCTTTCAGAAAATCTGAAAAGCGTTTGGCGTCTGTGTCAAACCGCAAGTCAGCCAAGAAAAAAGGTAGCAAGGCACGTCGTAAACTAGCAAAACGAGAAGCACGGGAGCATCAACGTATTGCCAGGGCTAGAATTGACCATGCGTTTAAGACAGCTCATGCTGTAGTTCGGACAAATAAAAAAGTTTTTATTCACGAAGACTTAAATTTAAAAGCTTTGTCAAAACGAAACAAAGCTAAACAGGACGAAGACGGCAAGTATCTTCCAAACGGTCAGTCGCGAAAATCAGGTCTGAACAAATCCTGGAATGACGCTGCATTTGGACAGTTTTTTACAATCCTAGAATACATAGCGTCAATTGCTGGGGCTAGGACAATAGCAGTGAAACCTGCATACACATCTCAATTACTCGCGTACCGTGACGAGTTTAACTTCAGTGATTGTAACATTCGCGAGTATTGGGATGAAAAAGAATTGCTTTGGGTTGACCGCGACGTGAATGCCGCTATCAATCTAAAGCGTGTTGGGCTGGGACTGTTCCCAACAATAAAACGCCGTAAAGGGAATCCGGTAGTAGCTGGCTCTACTACTAATAGTACCTCGAAGGAAGTTCTGGTAGTGTTAAAACGCCAGAAGCCTACACCGACCTGCTTGCAGGCGGTGTAGGTAGTTCACGGAAAAAACTTACCCTTGAAACACCTCCAGTTCCCCTATCTTTCAATCTCTTCCTTTACCAAAGTTGCTAACTTTTGTGCTGCACCAGCCTCACCTCGGATACTCCGCAGCTTGGCTTGTATTTGGGCTAATTTTTCTGGATGAGTCAGATAATCTAAAACCATTTCTCCGACTTCTTGGGACTGGAGTTTTCCGACTAGTTCCGGTACGACCATTTCCTGCGCCCAAATATTGGGCCATGCTAGCAAACCTTTTCGTCTCAAAACTAGCCAGTTAATTAGCTTAGCAAAACCGGAACCGACCAAAGGCAAATTTGCCAACAGTCCAGGCAAACCATCCCAAGACCTCATAGCATCTAGCTGTTGAGTAGGTAATAAAACAATCATCGGCACTGCTAAAGCACCAAGTTCAGCAGTGTTTGCACCCACTGTGGTTAAGCAAAGGCTGCACTGGGATAATAAATCATATGCTGGTGTCTGAGTCCAAAGTTCCACACATAAACCTGTTCCTGTCTTTAGTAAAGGGCGTTCTGAATCAATATTGGATGTTGGGACAATCAAAGAAGCACCACTAAAACCAAATGTTTGAACAAAAGAGTTTTTCTCTTGGTCGGCAAAACTAGCTAAAGTTTCTAAATCCAAAGTTGGGGCAACAGGAATCACAAACTTGGTTTGCGGTCTCCTAGCGTGGACATATTCCGCAATTGCCAACGTCAAAGGTACTCCTTGCGTCAATTTTGCCGCCTTTGACCCAGGGAGTACGCCAATGAGTTCAGTAAAAAGTGGAGAGGATGAGGGGGATGAGGGGGATGAGGGGGATGAGGAGGATGAGGGGGATGAGGGGGATGAGGGGGATGAGGGGGATGAGGGGGATGAGGGGGATGAGGAGGATGAGGAGGATGAGGGG
>NZ_CAWUDP010000120.1:0-27598 GCF_963920835.1 Scytonema sp. PCC 10023 | reverse complement strand
TTTTAGTTCATTTCTTCTACCGTTTCGCACCGCGAACTAGTCTAAACTCCAGACATTAATAACATTCCTTGTGTCACAGAGCGTAGTAACTTTTTAACTCTTACTCGCTCACCAATACGGTAAGGACACATCAATGCATCAACAATCAAATGCGTTCCGGCTTCAATCAGTAGCACCAAGCGGACTTTTGGGAAAGCTGCTTGAGTGCCGGGACGTGTTGCTGGATATCCAAATACTCTGGCATTAGCCTCGCTATCTGGTGCGTCAAACACTGTTCCATCCACTGCCATTATCCGCAATCCTCAAAGAATTGCCCCTGGAGTCTTGAGTGTGGCTCTTGGGCGTACTACTAGATGAAACAGACGACTCATCACCTGAGTTCCAATGCGCTGCCGAGCTTCGGTAATTGACGATTTACAAGGTACTCGCCAATACTGTCCTACTCTCACCCAAGCTTCGCTTAAACCATCAACTAGATTTTTCAGTACTGTTCTCATTGAAGCTTTTGACCACAAACTCATAGCAATTATCAGACAAATCACCAGATGGGATGGTAAGGCACGTTTACGATTTTCGCCTGCTTTAGCGTTAGCGATTGCCCTTTAGGGCACTGCGCTCCGCGCAATCGCCTGTTCAATGGCATCAGATGGAATCCCAGTTTCTAAAGCTTTGAGTACCGTACCTGATTCGACCACAGGTGAGATCAGTGAGAATTCTTTGAGTTGCATTCTTACTCAGTACATTGAGGTCATAACCCTCACCTTACCTGATTTTGGGCTTAACCGAACCGTATTGCTTCATCTCCCGTCACATTTTTGTACTCTTTATTTGCCTTTTACGGGTTTGTTCGGTGAGGTGCAAGATGTGAGTTATCCCAAAAAAATCTAGAGGCAATCTTCAACCGAGAATGATAATCTTTAGGAGGAGGAAGAAAGCGGTTGCTGACAGCAACCGCTTTCTTCCCCTCAAGTATGCCTGAACAGTCTGCACTCCACAGTTTCTGCGCGAAGTGAGATGGTGTTGATTTAATATTCGTCTAGAGCTTCAGCAGACTTTGATAACTATTTTAAAACTTAAGTTTTTCCACAACAGATATCAATAAACCAATTCCCTAAATCGGGAAAAAGCTCATGGGTAGAATTGGTCAATCGCTCGATTTGTTCTTCAATTTTAGACATAGCTTTTTTTGTAAGCTTAACTCCTGATTCATAAGTTTGAGTGACTAACTTAACAACTGGATGTTTCCCCTTCCATGTCATATTTTGAGCAAAACGTAACGCCGTTTCAACTTCATCTAAAATGCTACCATTCCAATGATTTTCTAAAATCGCCCAAGTACGTTCAATGGGATTATACTTGCTATGATATGGAGGATAGTAAGCTAGACGTATATTTAGTTGGTGTTGATGAGCAAATTCAACTATACGTTTCATGAACTGCGTCCACCGAGAATTATTCTCTGGTCCATTATCCTGATTGATAATTAGTGTTTTTATTTGAGTAAATCGCCAACTTTGTGTTTCCCAAAAATCTGATAAAGCGTCAACTATAAAGTCACTTGTTACTTTGGACTCTGTAAAGTATAAAAATAGTTCATCAAGCTCTGGCAAGAAGATACCGTAGGGGGTTACGCTAGTTTTTGGGTTATAATCATGGTCGTCTGTCTCAGTGGGAACTCGGTTTCTACCTCCCCGGTCAAATGAGCCGATATTTACACGGGCTTTCGCATCCATACTTAGACGTAAAATACTGGGGTCGTCTGAAGCATCTTGATTAACTATTGCTAGTTGCTCGAAGATAGCTTCGGTTTCGGGAATTTTTTTTGAGGCTTAACTTTTGCGACTCTCTTAAGTTTATAACCTAAATTATTTAACTTGAGACGAATTGTCTCTGAAGTTGGTAACTCCTCATTGTTATAACCATACTTCTCAATTAATTGTTTTCTGACTTCAGCAGCGCTGAGGCGCGTATATAGTCTTTGACTTTTAAAAGTGGGGTCAGTTTGACTTTGAGTATCAACTAAATTTTTGATATCTTCTAAAAGTTTTGGCTGATATTCTTCTATTTTTTTTCGTCCTCTAGCAAGATAATTATCCACACAAGTAATACCACTTTTTAATTCTCTGGTTCCTTTACGAATAGTGCATCGACTCCATCCCAACTCTTCTTCTGCAAGTCTCTGTCCTCCCGGACCTAACCCCAGGACTGTCTCTGCTATAAATTTACGCGCTTACTGCACCTTTGAGTTGAACTGCGGTTTCTTTCAACAACTTTTTGAGCGAATCCGTTAATACTATAGACACCAGTAGCACCCAAAAATTCAATCATGATTATTAAATTTACTATAAAGGGGGCACTCAGGGCTGCCGTCGGCAGCCCTGAGTGCCCCCTTGAATCTGATTATCATTATTGATAATTGGGATACTTTATTTTCTGGAAGTCCCTAAACACACTGCCAATTTATTGACGGTCGTACAAACTTGTCGTCGTCAAGGACGTTCTGTTATTGAATTTTTTGAGCAAGCTATAAAAGCGATGGTTCACTCTTGTGTGCAAGCACCATCTTTAATTCCTTAAATTTAGACCTGAATCCTTACGGTATTAGCCTGATTTGTACCCAGTAAACGCTGAGCCCAAATCGCCGAAAGCCCTTCTATGCACACACTACGCTTTTTTGTCAAAGGGGAACTTCAGTTTAAAATCCCTGTTTAATTGTCGCCCAGCTCCCCCAAAATTTTTCGCTCTCCATGTAGGGGTAACAAAGCGATCGCTGTTTTGATGCCCAGAAGCATCGCCTGAAAACCTTATTCTTTCGTCACCTTATAAAAGTTTTCGATCTACTGACTTTTGACCACACCCTTTCTTTTCCTTCTGTGAATACCAACACTGATGTATAAAAATCACACATGAAGTCAAACAATTTTTGCGACACAACCTGTTTGAGACCAACGACCAACAGCCTTGCTAATAACAGCTATCTCCTGGATTAATTCCTGATATTGCTCCAGGGTAAGGGACTGAGGACCATCTGAGAGAGCTTCGGTTGGGTTAGGGTGAACCTCAATCATTAGGGAATCAGCCCCAGCTGCGATCGCTGCTATGGACATAGCTGGCACGTACTCTGCTCTGCCTGTGCCATGACTGGGGTCAACCATAATCGGCAAGTGAGTTAACGTTCGCAGGACAGGTATAGCTGTCAGATCTAATGTATTTCGTGTATACTGCCAATCAAAAGTACGGATTCCCCGCTCGCACAAAATCACATTCGGGTTGTCTGCAGCCAGAATATACTCAGCAGCCATCAGCCACTCTTCAATCGTGGCTGCGGGCCCACGCTTCAGCAGCACCGGTTTACCTGTAGCGCCCACTTTCTGCAGTAGGGAGAAACTCTGCATATTGCGGGCACCGATTTGTAGCACATCCGCTACGGATGCAACCTTCTCCAAGTCAGCTGTATCCATGACTTCGGTGATAATCCCTAAACCTGTAGCTTCACGAGCTAATGCTAATAAACCTAATGCACTCTCACCGTGACCTTGGAAAGCATAGGGTGAGGTACGGGGTTTGTAAGCACCTCCACGGAGAAACTGCGCTCCTGCGGCTTTTACTACCCGCGCTGTTTCTAAGATCATTTCTTCGTTTTCTACAGAACAGGGACCAGCAACAATGACTACAGGGTGGTTTTGACCAAAGGTTACTGGTTCATTGGGGGTTGCTACAACCACCTCAGATGGTTCCCCATAGCGAAATTCTTTTGAAGCCCGTTTAAAGGGTTTATCCACGCGTAGAACCTGCTCGATAAAAGAGCTTAAATTTAGGATTTGTCTCAAGTCAATTTCCGCCGTATCACCCACCAAACCAATTACCACTTTGTGGTGACCTGCACTTTTTTCTGGTGTGATTTTCCTGCTGTCGAATTCGTTGCTGATTCGCTTAATTTCTTCTGATGGAGTACCGGATTTCAGGACTACAATCATAGGTTGCATCCTCTATGTCGTTAACAAGTTTTCCAATACTGACCCAAGTTTTCACTTGCAGTCATAACTTCTTGTCTTGCCCATCGGTCTGCTGCAATAATATCGTCGAGAGTCGGGGTAGAGCATTTGTGGGCAAGGTAGCGATCGCATGCCCGCTCGATCAAACAAGGAATATCTAGAAACTGAATTCTTTCTTCCATAAATAGGGCTACAGCCTGCTCATTGGCAGCGTTAAGTACTGCTGGCATACAACCCCCAGCTCGACCTGCAGCATAAGCTAGTTGCATACAAGGATACTTCTGGTGGTCTGGGGCAAAAAAGGTTAGTTCCCCCACCTTCACCAGATCTAACTGTTGCCAAGCAGTATAAATTCGCTCTGGCCAGGATAGAGCGTAGAGTATTGGTAGGCGCATATCAGTCCAGCCTAATTGCGCTAGCACTGAGGTGTCTTGCAGTTCGATCAGAGAATGGATAATGCTCTGGGGGTGAATGACAATTTCGATCTGGTCATAATCAACGCCAAAAAGCCAGTGAGCTTCAATGACCTCCAACCCTTTATTCATTAAAGTCGCGGAATCTACCGTAATTTTGCGACCCATCGACCAGTTAGGATGCTTCAAAGCATCCCTTACAGTGACTGTTGATAATTTCTCAGCAGGCCAAGACCGAAACGCCCCTCCAGAAGCAGTTAACAGAATTCGCCGCAGCCTCCCACAAGGCACTCCCTGCAAACACTGAAAAATTGCTGAATGCTCTGAATCTACCGGCAATAGCTTCACGCCATGCTTGTGCACCAAGGGTAAAACAATTGGTCCCCCGGCAATTAGGGTTTCTTTGTTTGCTAAAGCAATGTCTTTGCCTGCTTCAATGGCGGCAATTGTAGGTAGTAGACCGGCACAACCCACAATGCCATTCATTACAACGGAGGCATTGCTATAGCGGGCGACTTCAATCACCCCGGCTTCGCCCGCTAGCAAAATTGGTTGGGGGTTGAGGTCGGCGATCGCCGCTTGCAACTCGGGCAACTTCTGTGCTTCGCCAATGGCTACGATCGTCGGTCGAAACTCGCGGATTTGCTGAGCCAGTAATTCCACATTCTGCTGAGCTGCCAATCCGACAACCTGAAACTGGTTGGGGTATTGGGTGACAATATCCAGTGTTTGGGTACCAATAGAGCCTGTCGAACCTAAAAGAGATATTGCTTTCACGATAATAAGATTCCCAATAATTGATGCGTTCCCTTGACCGCTTTATGACATTTCTTGGTATTTGTGATCTGCTAGGTGAATAGCATACGTACAGTTGCATTTACAGCAGATTGCAGGTTTATGAGGTACAGTAGCAGCAGTTTGTAAACCAGTGTCGTGGATGTTTGGGATTGAACAAATCGAGTGCAGTTGCAATCAGAATATCAACCATTTTTGTTGTGGTTGGGGCGAACTGGCGTAAAAAAGCTTTGAGTTGTGACCACCAATGCTCAATTGGATTAAAATCTGGGGAATAGGGAGACAAGTATAGAACATTCGCACCAACTGATTGAATCAAAGTTTCAATAGTCGCAATTTTATGGGCTGGAACATTATCCATCACTACAACCGCACCTTTTACTTACATCGAATCTGGAAGCTAATTTTCTAATTGAAGTGTTTCCTTGCTCATAAGCTTTGACTAGTTTTTCTCTAAAGTCGATGGAATAAGGTTTCATGTGACCTGTTGATGCACTGCTCTTCAGTGTACTCTATCTACCTGCAATCTGCTGTATATGCTTTCTTCAAATATGAAGTGTCATGCTTTACAAATTACAGGCGGGACTTTCTGTAAAATTTTTGCAAGTATATTTTCTATCTTTTTATATAAATGATATTGATTTTCCTCATTGATTATGGTTAAGTCTGCCATAGCAATCGGACCTCCTTTTTCAATTTTCTCAATTTCTGCGAAATCTCTTATCTCTGCTTCTTTTAGTGTTAAAGGTCTCTCCTGTCTCAAAGCCAGTCGTTCATACCTGAGAGCCTTAGGAGTAAAAATTGCCAAAACTAGTAATTCATCATTAAACTCTTGTTTGAGAATTTTATACTCACTAAAACTATATAGACCATCAATAATAACTAATTGATGGTCTGACAGCTTGGCTTTAATAAGTGGTAAAGCCATTTGGGCACACACACCGATTCCATGCTTTCTTCTAATTTCTTCCCTTACCGTTTGCTCGTTGTACGGTGTTATTGGTAGACTTCGTTTTTTAACTTCACGTATTATAATTTCTCCAAACCAAATTATAGGAAACCCCTTCCTTTTCAGATAACTAGCTACTACACTTTTACCTGAGCCTGGCATACCAACGATTGCCACGATTCTAACCATATGCGCTTCTGTGCCAAAATTGAAGATGCAATGCGAATACTGGTACGGGTGAATTTCAAGACCCACAGATCCAAATCAGGGTTAGAAGTAGCTATCTTCATAGTTTCTCAAACTTGCAGCGCCTCTTGCTGAGACTGGGTTAAGGCAAATACAGTTGGCCCAGACCCTGACATCATTATTTAGATTTATCGCTGTCGGGAGTGAAAACGCCACTTCAATGAACGCACGAGAACCCCGTTCAACTTTCGGAAATTGCCCATAGACATTGTGTTTCAGTTGCTGTTGTGTCTGTTGCCTAAGTAATCACACAGAATTATTTACACATGAAGTTCGACTCTGGATAAGGGTTTCATACCTGAATTTTGTGTAATTAATTTTGTTTTACTACTTACAAGATGAGTTTCTGGATGTCGCCGGATTTTTTCGGTTGCAGGGTTTTGAGTTGACTCATGAAACAGTGTGGAACTGGGAAAAAATGCGGGAGAACCTACTTTTTTTTTGCTCTCAACGACGGTAGAACTTCACTTTTAAACCATCATGGGGTTGGGCTGACGGTAGCCTAACTATATCCAGGTTTTGCCCAGGAACCAGTTCCCACTCATACTCGCGGACGGAAAGCGTTGCAAATAACTTCATCTCCAGCTTGGCAAACTCTCGCCCCACACATTCTCGCACTCCACCACCAAAAGGGATGTAGCTCATCGGTTTTTGTTTATCCTCAGCATGATGGGGTGTAAAGCGCTCTGGGTCAAAGCTTTTTGGCTGGATATAGATTCTGCTATCTTGATGAGTCGCACTAGGATTGTAATAAACTTTCCAACCTTGGGGAATCAAGTAGCCATTAAACTCACAGGGCTTAATTACTGCCCGAGGCGAACCGCTCGTTGGGGGAATGACGCGCAGCACTTCCTTGAGAACCATCTCTAGATAAGTCATCTGCTTGAAATGCTCTAGCGTCAGCGGTTCTTCAACCCCCAGTTGCTGTTGTTCTGTCCGAACAGCTTCCTTAACTTCTAAATGCTGGGCTAACATCAGACATAGCGAGGAAAGAGCGGATGACAGAGTATCATGACCTGCAAATAACAAGGTCAAAAGTTGCTCTTTAAGTTCCTGCAAACTCAGACTGTTTCCATCTTCATCCCGTGCTTGTAACATTAGCCCTAAGACATCCTGACCTGTTGTGGGTTGCTGTTGACGCTCTAAGATGATTTCCTCTATTCGTGCTAGTAGCCGATGACGACAATGGAGCGCGCGACCAAACTTCGTCCAAGGTAAGGGTACGGGGATGGAAAGTAGCCCCTTAGCCCAAACATCATACCACTCACCAAAATCACTATCGGCGGCTGCTTCCGTTCCCACAAGCAACTTGCAAGCAACATCCAGCGTGTATTTTCTCAGTTCAGAGTACCAGTTGAAGTGACCCATCCGCTCCCATTTGTGGAGATAATTGCGGGTAATCTCTTCCATCGTGGAGACATACCCTGCCAACGCACGAGTCTGGAAGGCTTGCGATAAGAGTTTGCGTTGCCTTTGATGTTCGCTACCCGTCTGCATAGCCAATGACGCTTTTCCCATCAAAACTTTGGTAGGCAGAGGTACACCGTTAGCAATTCCGTCAGAAAAATAACGTTTCTCATTAGCAAACAGAAAGCGGCTTGCCTCTGCTCCAAGCATGAAGATCGTAGGATGCCCAAATAGATGGGTTTTGAAGATTTGTCCATATCGCTGCTGTCGCCTCTGGACAAAGTCCTTTTCGCGGAAAAAGTTAATTGTCTCACCAATGATTGGTAGACCAAAGCTGCCAGGGGGTAAAGGGAGCGAGCGCAGGGGATAAGTGGTTGTCATGATTTCCTCCTCGCTTGTTAATCAACGGAAAAAGCTGTTTCTGCTCTAAAGTAAATCTGGTAATGGCTTCTTTGCTGAGACCAAAAGATAATGTCTGACAGAAGAATTCAGCAAACCATCAAACACAACCATTATTTCACGGAAAGTTGGCTCATCTAGTTTCCCTGCCAAAAACGTCTGCTGCAACCAATGCATCCTGCGTCGGCAATATTCTCCCCAGCACTGATTTGTTGTGTCAACAAGTTCCACCTGCTTGAATCGTGCCTGTAGGTAAACATCTTTGTACTCCTCCATATCTTTGACATTGTTCTTCAAAGGCACCATCCAATCACCCAACCACTCAGTGGTTTCAAAGATAATATCGGAGAGTACTAAATGACCACCAGGCTTCAATACACGCCAAGCTTCTTGCAGAAACCTCTCCCTTGTATCAAAGTGGAAGGCTGCCTCAACGCAGATGATGTTATCAAACAAATCATCTTCAAATTCCAGTTTTACAGCATTCATGAGGGTAAAGTTGCAGCCCGGTGCATTGACTCTGCATCTTTCCAATTGTTTTTCGGAAATGTTAATGCCCTCGATATCAGTAGCCGAGTAATACTTCAGGAGGTGACTGGTGGTAGCCCCCATCCCACAGGCAACATCGAGGATTGTTCCCTTCTTTTCAGGAAGAAATGCCAAAAGCTTGTCCATGAGGTTCTCGCAGGCTTCTTGCTGACTTAGAGTATTTGAAAGCCAATAGCCTACATTAAAAAAATCTTTTTGGCCGTAGTACTCCCTTATCAAAGGATCTTGAATCATACTGTCATATCGACTCACAAATTCGTTCATTTTTACCCCTCTTTCCTAAGGTTGTTGATAATTTTGATGATGCTGGGCATTGCAACCTTCGAGCCCGCTAAACCCTTCTGTCAAACATTTGAAGTACGCAACTATTTCCGATTCGGAAGCTTGCCGTAAACTTTCCAGCCAACCAGGTACATTTCTATTCCAGTGCTGATGCTGACTTGAAAATCTACGTGCAGTTAGAAGCTGGGGTAAATGTTTGGGGTATGAGAGTAACTTGATGACCTAGTTGCTCAAGCCGCTTAACTAGTCGTTTAGTAGTTGCTTCGGGACGCTGTTTGTCAAAGTAGTTAGCTTTTAGTTTTCGATACGGCTCCCGACGCTCAATAACATGGTAAGCAATGACCAAAATAGAATGAGCTACGGCCATCGTTGCTCGCTTTTTGCCTCGTCGTTCTGCAATCCGACGATACTGAGCAACTAGATAAGTCCGAGAGATGCTACATGGGCTGACTGCATCAAGCCAGAACGAAGAGTCTGATTGCCTTTGCGAGTATTACCGGAGAGGCGTTTGCCAGCACTTTCATGATTGCCGGGCTGCCTTGATATGTTGGGCATTTCCCCGCTCATTGCTCAAACGCATGACTGATAGTCTTGTCTATGCTACTTGAATGGATTAAGCCGAGCTTACACTGACTTTGCTTGTATTAATTTAAGTCCGCTCCATCCTTTTATCGGCTGTATAAATTCTAATGCAAACTGCGCCTCTTCTAACAATTTCCGTAATTCTCCTTCTGTCCTTTCTTTTCCTCCTGTGAATACCGCCATTGTAAGGTTGATTAAATTTCTACTTTTGTCTCCAATATTGTGTGAATCTATTTTTGAGTCAATAACTCGTTCAATCAGGAAAATCTTGCCTTTATTAGAAATAGATTTTCGGCAGTTTTTTATAATTTCTAACGCTTGAACGTCGTTCCAGCCATGTAAAATCTCAGAAAGAATCAAAGCATCTGCACTGGGTATTCCCTGAAAAAAATCTCCTCCTATCCATTCACAGCGATTTTCTAAATTGTGCTCTAAAATTAATTTTTTTGCTTGAGATTCTAAATGAATTTGGTCAAAGATAGTTCCCTTCAAGTGCTCATTTTTTTTGAGGAGCGTGATAATTAAGTCTCCTTTTCCTCCCCCCACATCAACGATATGGTTAATATCATTTACATTAAGAAGTGCCACAACGCTATCAAACAGGGTTAGCCTAGTTATATTTCCCATGTTCTTGTTGAATAACTGGTTTATTTCCGGATTCTTAGAGAGATAACTATAGAAATCAGTGTGGAATACGCGCTCAAAGCATACACCGCCATTTTTCACAGTATTATAAAGTTCTCCCCATGGCATCCAGTCATATTCGTAGCTTCTTATTGATGCTGGAACAGCGAGGGATTGTGGATGGTCACTCTTCAAAAATTCCGATACTTCGTTAAGCGCAATCGTTTCATCAGACTTAAAGGTGAAAAAGCCCATATCACACAAGCACAAGAGAAGTCTTTCAAGATTATCTCGATCACACTCGAGCTTTTCAGCCAGCCAAGTTACGGTTTTTGGTTCTGAGGAGAGTAAATCAGGAATCCCTAGCCTACTAGCTACGGCTATTGCTTGTGAGATTCCATGCGCTCCTATCATAAAAAAAAGGAAATCTTGGGCTGAACTAGCTATTTTTTGAATGTAAGGGTTTTCTTTTATCATACTTTTTTTTCCTTCAATCTTGGCTCAGAATTCCTGATATAGGAGTTCCGTTACGCATTGACAGACATTCGTGAGAAGTTAAGAAAAAAACATATTTGTCAAGTTCCTTGCGAGAAATTCCCGCATTCCTTACAGAGGAAATCATTCTATCATCTGAAACCTAGGAAAAATAAGAAATAAGCAAAATAAAGGGGGAAAGAATTTCATCCTTCATAAGTTAGCGATCGCGTGTTAAGCGATAACCAGGAACTTTTTCTTTAATCCATATATAGTACTTGCTCAGAAAACTGATACTCTATATAGGGCTTGACAAATTTAGATTCGTCTTAACTTCTCACCGATGGTGCAAGCCTCGTTTTTGGTGCTACCTTACTCGACTTTATCAACCCAACGTTGATAGAGTTTTCTATGCTCCAAAACTCCTCGATCTTGATAGATGTAAGCCCCGCCGCCATCGTGCTTTATAGTGTCTAAGACTGATATATCTTCATCTGAAATAATTCTACTTCGCAAACGGTAGATTAGAGAGTAGGGTATATCTAGCAAGAAGTTGCCTGTTTTCCTTAGCATTACAAAAAAGTGTGCAATTGTCATATTCTCATTAATGGGAGTGGTACAAAACAACACCTTGAGTGTCTCGTGCTCGTTATTATCTGCAAAACCTGTCATTCTGCATCCGCTAGGCCAAATATCTGTTTGAAACGTAAAGGTGTCAGCACTTAACCCTAAAATTTGAGCTATTGGTCCTAACAAGTTATGCTCAAACATGAATCTATTCCAGACTTTCAACTGGAATTTCAAGTAAGCTTCTTTTTGAATGACTGGTTCGCTGTCGTTTGCTGAATCTTGGTTATTAAAAATGGTGAATTGAGAAGGATTAGTCATCTTGAAATTGTGCAGTGAGATTGCGTGATAGTAGTCACACCCGCCAGCCTCAACTACCCGTTGCACTGTCGTTTTAGTAGCGTAGGCATAGCGAAAAGCCATGTATTTGTGCCTCTGAGCTTCAGCAGATGGAAACTCTGGCAAAGGAAACAGAGGCACTTTGGAACCATACCACACCCAGATATAACCATATTTTTCGATGGTGTAATAGGTAGCTTGACGAGCCTTTGGGGGAATGTGCTCGAGCTCTGGAGCGGAAACACACTCCCCAGAGGAGTCGTAGCACCAGTGGTGATAAGGACACCGAATACAACCATCAACCACTTGACCAACTGCTAGACTTGCCCCCAGGTGCGAGCAGTATCGGTCCATGATTGCTGCACGACCTGTTTGGTCTCGCCAAGCTACCAAAGGTTGACCGAATAACTCGATTGCTATTGGCTTCTTACCTAAATCTAGGGAGGGCATAGCAATGTACCAGCTAGCCGCTAGTCTCATCACCTCTTTGTTGGCTCTTGTTCCTGGTTGAGTTAGCTTTGGCTGTGCTAGTTTCTCTTGGTTAGTGACCATATCCACCATATCCTCTTATTATTTATTGCTTGCAAGTAGCAATGGAACAGGGCAAACGCATCTTAATTAGTCTTGACAAAAACCTTAATTAGTGTATCAATGGCAGAACAAGAATTTATTGTTTGATTGGTTTTTCAGGGGTTAAGGCGATTGCCCTGCATAGCACTGCGCTGGGCGCAATCGCTTAAAACATTGTCAATAAGCAGGGATTAATGCGATTCTTTTGAAGTTTATTGACATTGAGAGGTTCTTGTTGACAATATGCGTTTGCCCTGAGCAATGGAATGTGCGACATAGGTCGCACGTTCCATTGCTACTTACACCCCTTCGTGAATTAAGGGCGGTTTGCGACATTATTGACGTGCTATGCCGCTTAATTGAATAAAGTCAAGGGGGTTGCTGAAACAAGGGATGATATTGAGAACTTGCAAAATCTCAGAAATTGACGAAGCAAGGTATTCAGCAAATTGCTGATTAGTTTTATCATCCCTCAAATCAGCAACGCCAAGTCAAGTTTAGCTCCAGTAGTAAAACTCATCGTGCTGTTTGGAGAAGGCCATAAATCCGCCTATGGTTCGCCGCGGGCGACTACCTGATACCCGAGTGACACGATGGTAGTATCGACCACCATCGAACACCAGCATATCTCCAGGATTGGGGGCAACAACCACACTCTCGTACTTTTGCTCAAGCATGGGATCTAGTGCTTTTTCTTCACTTTTCTCTTCAGGGTTCCATTCTAGGCTGTAGATGATCAGCTCCCCGCCAACTTCAGGGACAGTAATAGGGATAAAGTAGCTGAATTGGTCAGTTATATCGATTAAAGTGTTCAAATGCGCACTTTGAGGTAAACGTATTAACTGATTGCCAGCATGAATTGGCATCTCATCGTCCTCGAACAGCACCCGGATAGTTGCTGGAGTATAAGTTTGTCCTTCTTCTGGTCCGTTGGGAACTCGCACAGGTAGCCCAGAAAGACCGTGGAGTACTGCCTCTATCCGTTCCTCTAACCCAGGGAATCCTTGGAACAGCATAGAACATTCTTGCCGGAATGCTGTTGCAGAATCGAAGTATTCCTTCGGGTTAGACGGAGAAGTGCCGATGAGAGTCTGACCATATACCTCTATAGGTTTGTACTTCCTATCTACACCTTGAGTTGGTCGAGCCAAGTAGAGCGATTTCATGGCACCGTTCTCCAACCGAGAGACGACCTGCTCAACAGTTTCTGGGGAAAGCACGCCACGAATGATCATGCCCTCGTAACTACGGTTGAACATAATATCCTTGAGGGTGTTTGGATATTTCTCTACTTCTGATGCATGGATGTCTAAAATACGTAAAGCGGGCTTTTCAGAGATAGTACTCTTGGACATAGTTTTTCCTTAATTGTTGTCAGTTGAAGGTTTTGTCAGGGTATTGTGCTTGAGTTCAACACAGTCGGCTCTGACTGTGTCTCAAGACAAATCGCTTTTCTCGCTAGGGGAAGAATTCTAAAAAACTGGTTAGGAGTCAAGGGTAAGGGCGAAGATAGAATTTGTGGAGAGAAGATACTTAACAAAGTTAGGATCAAGTCCTAGCTGTTCTTTACAAAAGACTTCTCCCTCTCCCATGATTTCAATCATCTTGTGTTCTTCAACCCCAAACCCTTGTTCTCTAAAAAACTGTCTGGCGTGTTCGATGTCGTTGAAGCTGTTGTCTATCAAGGATCTACCTGTTAAGTCAGAAACGGTTTGAAACATCCCTCCGACTTCTGAGTTAGTTTCTTGCATCTTATGCCACTGCTCTTTAGTATTGAGGTCAGGCGTGATCCAAACACCTCCATAGTGCCAGAGCACCTCCCGAATATTGGCACAAACCCGCTCCTTTTCTGGAAAAGTCAAGTACATCAAAAGCCCTTCGCACAAGATAGTAACCTTTTCCGAGTCACGTAAGTAGTTAGCGTGAATGGGAAATTGGCTTGGTCTAATGGTTGCATCTATAGCTTCAAAGTGAAGATTAGAACGTTCTTCAACCAATTGAGTAACCAACTGCTTTTTGAGGTCAATCATGGCAGATAAGTCACTTTCGACAAAGGTGATGTTTGGACGTTCAGACATCTCTAAGCCACGCGGTAGTAAACCTGATGCCAGTTCGATGATTTGTGTGTGGCTAAATCTGGCAATGAGATGGTTGACTGCTTTGTAACGGATCTCAAGCAGTGGCACAACAATTTTTAGAAGGTAGTCTCCAGACGGCTGCTTCAATACTGTTTTTGCATCCACCAGTTGCGCCAGTTCAAAGGCGTACGGAATGTTGCTGAACTGCCTATTGTAGGCAGCGGTGAGAGCTGTCGGGCTGATTAAATCAAAGCTGGAAGGCGCCAAAGAGGTCATTATATGTATCCTTTAGTAAATTGTCACGGTTCAATGGCAATTTTTGCTGTAGCATCACGGAACTTCGGCTTAACCAAACTGTGTTACTGCATAGCTGCCTTAATGTCAAAAATCTTCTGGATTAAATCGGCAACAACTTTATCTGGGGTTGAAGCTCCAGAGGTAACTCCCACCACAATTGGTCCCAACGGTAGCCACCCTTCAAGCACTTCTAAATCATGGTGCAGCTTTTTATGCTGGATTCGATTACCTGGTCCAAGTCGCTCTGCACTGTCGATGTGATAGGAAGGAATCCCGCGTTTGCTCGAGATTTCTTGAAGGTGAGTAGTGTTAGAGGAGTTAAAGCCGCCGACCACTACCATCAAGTCCAGCTTTTCTTCCACGAGCTTGAACATCGCATCCTGACGTTCCTGAGTAGCATCACAGATTGTGTTGAAGCTAAGGAAATGATTGTTGATTTCAGCCGGACCATACTTACGCATGAGCGTGCGCTCAAATAGCTTACCAATTTGCTCAGTTTCCCCCTTCAGCATGGTGGTCTGGTTAGCAATACCTATCCGTACCAGGTCGGTGTCTGGATCAAATCCAGGAGAATATGCATTCGCAAAATTGGTTAAGAATTCTTCACGATCCCCACCATTCAGGATATAATTGCATACATACTCGGCCTGTTGCAGGTTGAGGACTACCAGATATTTAGCTGCATAGGAGCTGGTTGCAACCGTCTCTTCATGATTATACTTGCCGTGGATGATTGAGGTGTAGTTTCCTTTTTTGTGCTTCTCGATACTATTCCACACCTTGGAAACCCACGGGCAGGTTGTATCCATAATTTTGCAGCCTTTTTTGTTCAATAACTGCATTTCCTGAATGCTAGCTCCAAAAGCAGGCAAAATCACCACATCTTCCCTAGCAACAATAGAAAAATCCTTCTGCCCCTGCGAGTTAACCGGAATAAATTCAATCTGCATTTCCCTCAGATTCTGGTTTACCGAGGGGTTGTGAATGATCTCGTTGGTGATCCAAATGCGCTCGGTGGGAAATTGCTGACGTGTTTCATAAGCCAGGGCAATTGCCCGCTCCACCCCCCAGCAAAATCCAAACGCCTCAGCTAGCCGAATCGTTAGGTTGCCCCGTTGCAACGTATAATCGTTCTCCCGGATCTGCTGAATTAAACTGCTCTGATACTCGAATTGCAGCAGCTTCATCACTTCAACTTCGCGCCCAAACCCTTGGCGATGGTAGCGATTAGAATTATGGAGCAAGCGCTTAAAGGCTTTTGTATCCATCTGCCATCCTCTTATGATAAATGCAGATGCAGTTGGCTTACTGCTGTCTTGGAAACGAATAATTAGCTTAGTAAAACCTCTGGTATTGCCAGCTACGCGAAAAAACAAGATCAACTAATTACTAGTAAGTTCTAGCTATGATGAAGTCGGCGATCGCCATCAGAGGGATAGCTCTCTCCCCAAAGGGAGCTAGTTTAGCCTTGGCTTCGTCAACTAATTTTTTCGCTTGACGCTTGGATTCCTCGATACCCCATAAACTGGGATAAGTTGCTTTCTGTGCCCGTAAATCTTTGCCTGCGGTTTTACCAAGTTGCTCCTTAGTACTGGTCACATCAAGCAGATCATCTATAATTTGAAAGGATAGACCAATATGGCGTGCATAGCAAGAAAGCTGTTGCAAAATTTTATCATCAGATCCCGTTAGGAGTGCTCCTGAGAGAACGGAGGCTTCTAACAAAGCCCCAGTTTTGTGGGAGTGAATAAAGTTGAGGGTTTCTATTTCAATGTTTTGCAACCCTTCAGATTCAAGATCTACAATTTGACCACCGACTAAACCTGTTGCCGCAACTGCATGACTTAACTTGGCAACTACCTGTAACAACCGCTGATCCGGAACTTTTTTTGTATGTACCACAATAAACTCAAAGGCGTAAGCTAAAAGTGCATCACCGGCCAAAATAGCAATGTCTTCGCCATAAACCCGATGGTTAGTCAGCTTACCTCGCCGATAGTCATCATTATCCATAGCAGGCAGGTCGTCATGGATCAGAGACATGGTATGAACCATTTCTAAGGCACAGGCAGTAGGCATCGCCATCTCTATTGTGCCTCCACAGAGTTCACAGCTGGCAAGACACAGAATTGGGCGCAAGCGTTTTCCCCCAGCCAATAGGGAATAACGCATAGACTCGTAGATTTTTTCTGGATAGACCACACTGATGGAGCGCTCAAGCGCTGCTTCCACTAGGGCTTGCCGTTCTCCCATATAGGCAGGCAGGTTAAAGGCAGCTTTTCCAGGAGTTGTGTTGGCTTTTACCAGATGTGGTGGTTGCTTCCAGGTATCTGCTACCTCGGTTTTGCAACCAAATTCCTGGCGCTGGTCGTGTTGAGAATTCTGTTTTAACCTTTCAAAGGCTTTAGTATCCATTTAACATCTGTCCTCAATGTCAAATCAACTGCCTCAAGGCTCGACCCAACGACCGTCTGCCTTGATCAAATTAATCAGTTCTTCAACCCCTTTAGACTCTGGCACTTTTTTGATTTCTTCACGCCTGCGATACAGGGAGATATAACCAGGCTGTTTACCGACATAACCGTAGTCTGCATCTGCCATTTCTCCAAGACCGTTGACAATGCAGCCCATCACTGCAATATTCAGACCTGTCAGGTGCTTGGTGGCTTCTCGCACTTGATGCAACACATTTTCCAGGTTAAACAAAGTGCGACCGCAGGAAGGGCAAGCAATATACTCCACCATCGTTCTCCGCAGTCCCAGTGCTTGCAGAATGCCGTAGCAGACAGGGATTTCTTTTTCCGGTGCTTCCGTGAGGGAGACACGGATGGTATCGCCAATGCCATCAGCCAAGAGAGTGGCAATTCCGGCAGTGGACTTGATCCTACCGTACTCACCATCCCCCGCTTCCGTAACGCCTAGGTGCAAGGGGTAGTCCATGACCAACTCATCCATACATTTTACCATCAGACGATTGGCAGCAAGCATCACAGGCACTCTGGAAGCTTTGAGCGAAATAATTAGGTTGCGGAAGTCGAGTGATTCACAAATGCGAATGAATTCTAGTGCAGATTGTACCATACCTTCTGGAGTATCACCATAGGTAAACAGCATCCGCTCTGCCAAAGAACCATGATTCACGCCAATCCGCATTGCTTTCCCCTGTTCCCGCAGAGAAACAACTAAAGGCTCCAGGGTTTCACGGATTTTTTCACCAATCTCGTCAAATTCTGCTTGAGTGTATTCGGTGCGAAGAGGGTTGGGTTTCTCAAATACGTAAAGCCCTGGATTAATCCGCACCTTATCTACATGCTTTGCTACTTCCAAAGCAATCTTCATGCCATTGTGGTGGACATCAGCCACCAAGGGGACTTTTTGGTAAGTCTTTGTGAGTTCTCGCTTTATTGGGGCTACAGCTTTGGCATGAGCAAGGCTGGGCACGGTGACGCGGACAATCTCACAGCCCAGTTTATGCAGGCGACGAATCGCACTAACAGCTCCTGCTACGTCTAAAGTGTCCTCATTGATCATGGACTGCACTATCACAGGAGAACCACCGCCAATCGTGACATTACCAACGCTAACGGGACGAGTTTTACGGTGAGGGATAATGGTACCAGTAAAGCTTTGATTAAAAGAGGGGTTAGAAGTACTGTATGAGAGAATTTGCATGGCGTTGCCATTTGATCTCAAAGGCGAGGAAGTGGTCATTAGGAACTGCGTACATTACCACCATCGAAAAATCTATTTTTGTGGCAAAGCGCGTGCTGGCTACTGGAAAACTTTATGAGCGAATGACAGCATCAGTCGTTTGATCAAAAGAGCCGTCTCGCAATACTTGTACACCTGACTTAGAGAGTCGGACTTCTTCTAGGACTCGCTCAGCAATTTGGGGACTGCTCAAGCCTAGTTCTAATTTGGATTCATCCGGAGTTGCATGCTCGACTAACTGATCGGGTACACCAATGCGGATGACCGGAACTACCAAATGGTGGTCGGCTAGAGCTTCGGCAACAGCTGAACCAAAGCCCCCCATCAAACACCCCTCCTCCAAGGTGAAAATTTGACCACATTGCTTTGCCAAAGGCAATATTAAGTCAGTATCCAGGGGCTTGGCAAAGCGGGCATTTACTACCGTTGCTTCGATGCCGTGTTCATTCAAGATGGCAGCGGCTTGCAGAGCCGTATAGACCATCGAACCGTAAGCAACTATCAGCACATCTTTCCCGGAGCGGAGAATTTCTCCTTTGCCGATGGGTAAAGGTTCCCAGCCTTTAGGCATTAAGGGCACTCCGTGACCATTACCACGCGGATAGCGCATGGCAATTGGACCGTTAGTGTAGTTGATGCCAGTAACAACCATTTGCTGGAGTTCGGCCTCATCTTTAGGTGCCATCAGTACCATGTTGGGCAGGCAACGCAGATAGGCAATGTCGTACATTCCCTGATGGGTGGGACCATCGGCACCCACAATACCGGCTCTGTCCATGCAGAAGAAGACCGGCAAATTTTGAATGCAGACATCGTGAATTACCTGGTCATAAGCTCGTTGCAGGAAGGTGGAGTAGATGGCGGCAACGGGACGCATGCCTTCACACGCCAGGCCCGCCGCCAGGGTCACTGCATGCTGCTCGGCAATACCCACATCAATGAATTGCTGGGGCAGTTGTTTCTGCAGGATGTCCAGCCCTGTCCCGGTTGCCATAGCAGCGGTAATGCCGATTACTTTAGGATTGCTCTTGGCAATTTTTGTCAGGGTTTCACCAAACACCTTGGAGTAACTGGGGGGTTTAGGCGAGCTTGCAGGGATTGCCTTGCCCGTTGCCAGATTAAATTTAGATTGGGCATGATAGCCGACCTTTTCAAGCTCTGCGAATTCGTATCCTTTCCCCTTGACAGTCGCTACATGCACCAACACCGAACCCGTCACCTGATGCGCTAGATCGAAGGTGGCAATCAATTCCTCCAAATTGTGCCCATCGATTGGTCCGATGTAGGTGAAGCCCAGTTCCTCAAACACTGCTCCCACTTTGGGCACTGCCAGGCGCTTGATCCCTTGTTTGATCCGACTCAACTCTGGGAGCAGCAAGCTGCCAACGGACGACAGGTACTGGAACTGTTGTTCCAGTTTTTTAAGCAACTTTACTTGACCACTGAACCGCAACTGATTGAGGTGGCGGGAGAGCGCACCTACATTGGGCGAAATCGACATCTCATTGTCATTGAGTACGACCAACAAGTTAGTTTTGGACAAGTAACCTGCATGGTTAATTGCTTCTAGAGCCATGCCGCCTGTGAGTGCCCCATCACCAATTACTGCTACCACTTTGAAGTTTTCCCCTTTCATATCTCTGGCCATTGCCATGCCTAAAGCAGCAGAGATACTGGTAGATGCGTGACCAGCCCCAAAGTGGTCGAACTGACTTTCACATCGCTTGAGATAGCCAGCAATGCCACCCTTTTGGCGCAGGGTATGAAACCTGTTGTACCGCCCAGTCACTAGCTTGTGTGGATAGGCTTGATGACCCACATCCCAAATCACTTTATCGTGGTTTAGGTCTAGAGTCTGGTATAGCCCTAGGGTAAGTTCGACAACACCCAGACTTGGACCTAAATGACCGCCACTGGTGGCTACTGTTTGTAGATGTTTTTCGCGAATCTGACGCGCAATATCTTGCAGTTGTCGAATTGACAGTCCGTGCAATTTATTTGGATGAGTAATTTGGCTAAGGTCCATTGGAAGATTACTTTTTTAATTAAGTAGAACAATCCAATTCAAAAGAGGTCATTTACAGCAGAATTCAGGAGTCAGGAGTCAGAAGTAAAATTTGCTCTATATCTAAATATTGAGTTGAAAAGGTGTACTTCATTAACTTGCAAACTGCTGTATAAGGTGAATCCTAAGAGGAAAGACGATTCAACATACGTTTTACCATTGCAGCGTAAATCCTTGCTTGAGTCACTTCTGGCAATAGCTTATAACGTTTGCTCAACTGCCTACACTTTCCTAAACAACCAAAAATTCGTTCAACAACATTTATATTTCCTTTATAAATCTGCTCTGAGATTATCTCTTGTAAAACCTATTCATTACTCTGCCTTATCAACCCACTTTTGATAAAATTCTCTGAATTTCAAAATTAAATGATCATGCTTAACATAAGACCCACCTCCGTTTGGTTTCATGGTGTTCCAGACTGGTAAATCTTCCAAAGCACTAGCTTTGGGCTGCAAACTAAAAAGCATACAGTAAGGAATACTCAACCAGAACTTACCTGGTTTCTTGACCATTAACCATATACGCACCATTGTGTTAACTTCATCAACTGGAGTGGTAGCGACCATTACCTTCAACTTCTCATCACCCTGGAATAAAGTTTTAATCATATGTCCACTAGTCCAGCTGTTTACTAACAATGTCATTTTTTCAAACTTTAGCCCCAAAGCATGCAATATTGCACTTACTATCCCAACATAGCCCTTAAGTTGGACTTCAATTAACGCTCCAAACCAGGCTTCATTTGGAATGAGTAGTTCGTTCTGTTGTTCTGGGTGCAGCTTACTAAGAAGGGTGGATTTAACAGGTTCTTTAATAACCTTCAGATCGTGAACAGGGACAAAATGAGCATAGTCATACGCGTTTTCAAGCAACCTTGGCACTGTCGTTTTGGTGTTTAAAGTAAAGCGGGAAACAGGTATATAGTTATGCTTCTCGTTTCCAGATGCGAAAAACTCAGGCAAAGGGAATAGAGGCGTCTCGGAGCCATACCATGCCCAGATATAACCATATCTTTCAACGCTCGCGTAATTAACCTGGCGAGCCGTTGAGGGAATATTTTCTACCTCAGGTATAGAAACACACTGTCCAGAATTATCATAGCGCCAGTGGTGAAAAGGACATTGAATACAGCCATCTACTACTTTACCAATGCCCAGACTAGCTCCCATGTGTGAGCAGTAACGCTGCATGATGACTGGGTGCCCGTTTTGGTCTCGCCAGGCTACCAAGGGTTGACCAAATAACTCTATTGCTTTTGGCTTTTTACCTAAATCCTTGCATTCCATTGCAATATACCAACTGGCTGCAAGATCCATTAATGTCTTATCGACTTTAGATTTAGATTGAGTGAGCTTTGACTCTTTAACCTGCTCAAGTTTGAGACTCATTTGTTTCTTCTTTAATATTTTACTCTGTGTGGAAATTATTTGCAATTTTTATTTTGAGACAATATTTGTAACCTCGCACCTACAACAGGCAATGCTACTAGCTCTTGACCATTTGTTAGATATTGCTTATAAGTTGGATGTCCAGTTTTAACAAAGGTATTATCAACAGGACTTACGCACCTTACAAATTCTTCAGGTCTTGATCTGTTAGAGACTTCCAATCCCATTAAAAAGGGACACTTTTGTAAGTCCTAATTAACTCGAGTAAGCATCGACATTTGATAATACCCTTGTAAGTGTAGAGCGCGGGCTACAAATAGTTGAGAAGCTGTTATTTCTACAACACCAATGCAGCTTTTACGAGTGGGTTGACAACAGTCGCAATGGTGAAAATGCTGTTTCGAGCAGAAATGGTACTTACTTCATCTGAAATGATCTCTTTCAAGACCTGTTTATTGCTCTATCTTATCAACCCACTTTTGATAAAATTCTCTGAATTTCAAAAGTACATGGTCATGAATGACATAAGCCCCACCCCCATCTGGTTTCATGTTGTTCCAGAAAGGTAAATCTTCCATTACGGTCAGTCTGGGTTGTACACCGAAAACCATATAGTATGGTAAGGTCAGCCAGAACTTGCTTGGTTTCTTTACCATTATGGAAATATGACAAAGTGTTTTACTTTCATTAATTGGACTAGTGGCAACCATTAACTTCAACTTCTCATCACCCTGGAAAGAAGTTTTAATCACGTGTCCACTAGGCCAACTGTTTACTAGTAAATCCATTTTTTCAAATCTTAGTCCTAAAGCACCCACTACTGCGCCTATTATCCCGACAAATCTCTTGAGTCTGACTTCAATTAATGCTCCATACCAAGCTTCATTTGGAATGAGTAGATCGTTATATTGTTCTGGGTGATGCCTATTAAGTAGGGTGCATTTGATAGGTTCTTTAACAGATTTCAAACTATGAACTGGAAAATAATGAGGATAGTCATACGCGTTTTCAAGCAATCTTGGCACCGTCGTTGTGGTATTCAAACTAAAACGGAGACCACGCATATATTTATGCCTCTCTTGTTCAGCGGCTGGAAACTCAGGTAAAGGGAACAGAGGCGTCTTGGAACCATACCACACCCAGACATAATCATACCTCTCAACGGTAACATAAGTAGTCTGATGAGCTTTTGAGGGTATGTTTTCTACCTCAGGTATAGAAACACACTGTCCAGAACTATCAAAGCTCCAGTGGTGAAAAGGACATTGGAGACAACCATCTATTACTTTACCCATACCCAGACTAGTTCCCATGTGTGAGCAGTAACGCTGCATGATGACTGGGTGCCCGTTTTGGTCTCGCCAAGCTACCAAGGGTTGACCAAATAACTCTATTTCTTTTGGCTTTTTACCTAAATCCTTGGATTCCATCGCCACATACCAACTGGCTGCAAGATCCGTTACTCCTTTTTCAGTTTTAGTTTTCAGCTGGGTTATCTTTGTGTCTTTGATTTGTTCTAAATTAGTGCTCATTTGTTCCTCCTTTGGAACTTAATTTTATATGCAACTTTTTTGCAATTTTTATTTTGAGAGAATCTTTGTAACCTCGCACCTACAACAGGCAATGCTACTAGCTCTTCACCATTCGTTAGATATTGCTCATAAGTTGGATGTCCAGCCTTAACAAAGGTATTATCAACAGGACTTACGCATCTTACGAATTCTTCCGGTATTTGAGCCGTTGAAAATCCCCCTATCTCTCTTAAAGAGGAGACGCTTTCGTAAGTCCTAATCAACTTGAGCAACCACCGACATTTGATAATGCCCTTGCAAAGATGGAGTGTGAGCTACAAATAGTTGAGAGGCTGTTATTTTTACAACATCGGTGCAGCCTTCACGAGTGAGTTGACGACAGTAGCAGTGGTGAAAATGCTGTTGTGATCGAAAATAATACTTCCTTCAAACCTCTTGTCTCCTTCAATCTCGTCATAATATCTCCAATGCGGAAATTGATTGGGGTTTCGATCAAAAGGATAGGGTATCCGCAGGTAAGCAGATGAAACCCAAGACCCATTCGGCCTCTGTTGCTCCAGTAGCCAACCGATTGCAGCGGCTCTAGCGGCTTTCACTTCTGCATCGACTGTGTTTAACAGCAATAACCGTAAGCACCATGCAGTGGCAAAGGTTGAGCCGTTTGGGTGTTTGGAGGTTGCTACAAATCCTTGGGGACATAAGCGTTTCAATCCCCATGCCACTGCTTGCTCAATGCTGGGCTGGTCAGCGGCTTGACCACCAGCCGCCAATGCCTCTGCTGTTAATGCCGTGGTGTATTCATGATCACTCCACCAATAACCTTCCCAGTTCCCCTGAGATGTTTGAGTGACCCTCAAGTAGTCATGCAAACGCGAGCGGAACTCCGGTAAAGCGGCAACTGCGGCACTAACACAGGTATGGGCTCCGCACCAACCCTGAAACGAGACATTGGCTAGATCGGGAACCTTAATATAGGCTCGAATCGATTCCTCAGCGAAGGTCGCTATCCCACCATTGGGTTGCAGATGGGTGGCCAGAGCCGCCCTTGCCTGTTGTGCCCGTTCCGAATCGCTAGCACCAACTGCCGCAGCTAACTGTAATGCCCAGCCCGTAGTGTCCGCATCTCCACAGAGAATGTAGTTATAACCCCACTCACCTGTAGGACGGTGGTCACGGATTTTGAGCAGTTCCCAAGCTTGCATGAGAGCCTCATGGACGTGGGCATAAGGCAGTGTAGCCAGCATGGTGCCGACATAAGCCGTCACCCACTCATCACCGATGCTAGCAGCCTGAGGGAAATTGAAGTCCTGCCACCACCCCTCCAGATTTCTTGCCTCCAGCAAAAATGCTACTGCTGCGTTAATGGAGTTACTCAGCTGGTTGAGCTTAGGGTATAGCAACTTTTCTTGCCTGGTAGAGTTTTCTAGCGGTTGTAACGTCATGTTCTCATTTACCTCTCTACAAAATAGGGTTTATCGGTCTTTTGGAAGTGAGCGAGCTGGTCTCCCATGAAAGTTACATCTGTGCCTATGTATTTTCTTAAGTAAGTTGAGAAAACCTCATAAATCAATGTTAGAGGCTGTCCTTGATGCCAAAATAGGTAGTGACGACCCCAAAAAGCACCCTTTTGGCCAAAAGCCGTCTCTAAAGCAGTTGATTTACCGTAGTAAATTCCCTGCACCTCTCGATACAACTCTAGACGACGGCTCGTTAAACTCGCCCAAATTGGTAAGCTCCGGTTCTGCAAATACTCATCCACATGATTGGCTGTCCACCATGAAGTAGCATACGCTAATCGCTGGCCGGAAACTGTACGTAGCCACACCTGCCGCCGCACTCGTGGTCCTGGTAATAATTGGATCAGTTCAGGAGCACCATCTGAGTCCATACCAACCTCAGACATATCGATTAAATCGATTTCCGTCTGTTCGCCTGTTAGCAGTTGCAGGTGTCGCGTTGGGGAACCATCTCCTAGGAGTAGTATCTGCCACATCGGTGCCAATTGAGTGTGGGGCAAGCCTTGTTGAACTATTTCCTTTCCCCCTTGCCAAACTGGGATTAAGCAGTGCCATGTTGTGTTGCAAACACTTTTTGAAGACATATATAGGTATGTTTTAATTCAAAACTTTAAGAACGCTCCAGTCATTCCAGAAAGTAACAGAAAGCCAATCCAGACATTTTCGTCAAATATTTGATTATAGACAGGATGGGCTAGCTGCGGGTCATGCAGTCGAACACACTGCCAAATCCAGCCTAGGGTTGCAAGAAACAGGGTAATCCAGAAGCTGAGTTGCAACTGCATTAGTACACCCAGCCAACCCAGCAGTAAGACCGTGCCAGCAAAGAAAATTCCAACAGCAACCGCAGTGTATTCACCAAAGAACAGGGCGCTGGAGTTGACGCCAATCCGCCGATCATCCTCGCGGTCAGACATGGCATACACGGTGTCAAATCCTAAAGTCCAAAATACGGTCGCACCCCACAGCAGCCAAGTGGAAAACTCTAATTGCTCCCTTACTGCACTCCAGCTAATCAGAACTCCAAAACCCCAAGCGAGTGCCAGCACCAACTGGGGTACTGGAAACATTCGCTTCGCCAGTGGATATAACACAATTACTGGTACTGCTGCCACCAACAACCAGAATGAGAGCGGCTTGAGATAAAGGGCAAGAATCTCAGTACACCCCAGAGATATGAAGGCGACAAAAATCCCGACTTTGATAGAGAGGGAACGGGAAGCCAAGGGGCGCTGACGCGTTCTTTCCACTTGTGGATCGATATCCCGATCCCACAAATCGTTAATCACGCATCCAGCAGCACTGCTAGCCAAAGACACTAAAATGATGACGCAGACAAGTGGTACTGGTGGCGTTGCCCGTCCCGCCAAAAACACAGCCCAGAGGGCAGGAATCATTAAGATTAACCGTCCAGCTGGTTTATCCCATCTTAGAAGCCGAATAATTAGAAGCAAGTTAAATTCTGTTTCTTTAGATTCTTGGTGGGTAAGCATATTTTGTCAGACAAAATTATGTTTCTTTACATCCATCAAAAGCGTGATAGCTAAAGTCGGCTAATCCTAAGAAAATAACTATGTTTTCTTAGATTCATAACACTGCAAGGAGAGCCGATGGTGGCTTACGGATTCAGTGGCGGCTCGTTGCCTGGTCATAGTACAGACAGAACCTTTTGAGATTGACGTTGTCCGTTCACAAGCATTCGCAGGCTATTTGGAGGAGCTACGGCGACGGTATGGCGTACAAGCTTGACGGGGCGCTGCTCTACTAGAGCTAGTTGCCAGTACGATAAAATCTTAGCCAGGACTAATTTCATTTCAAACTGAGCAAATGCCATGCCAATGCAGCTACGGTTACCGCCTCCAAAGGGGAGATACTCGTAGGGGGCAAATTGTCGTGTAAGAAAACGTTCTGGGTGAAACCGCGTCGGCTGTGGGTACAAATCCTCACGCTTGTGAGTTAGATAAGTCAAGCCCACCAGTATTGTACCTGGATCAAACTGGTAACTCATGATTTCCAATGGTGCTTTCAATTTACGAGGATTGGTTTGAAAAGCAATTGGGTGCAACCGCAGTGTTTCTTGACAGACCGCAGTTAGATAGGGAAGTCGGGCGATGAAGCTTGGGTCGGCATCAGTGCGGATAGTGTCAATCTCACTCTCGAGCTTCCTCTTGACCTCTGGTAGATAATGAATCCAGTAAAGGGCTAACGTTAATGCACTTGCAGTGGTTTCATGACCGGCAAACAACAGGGTCAGTAATTGATCTCGTAACTCGACATCACTCATCGGCTGACCGACATCATCGCGAGCCATTAGCAATAGGGTGAGAATATCGGTACGGGAGGCCTCTATTGACTGCCGTCGCTCGTGGATTTCGCTGTAAAGCAGTTGATCAATTTGCTGGCGCAGGCGCACAAATTGTCCCCACGGACTCCAAGCACCCAGGTCCCATCGAAGGGCAGGAATAAAGAGCAAGCTTGCTTTTAGGGTAGAACTGACCGCGTCTAAGAATGAACCTAGCAGTTGTCTTAATTGCTCGTAACGCTGTCCTTGATGCAGACCAAAAACGGCTTGCAGTATTACACGTAGGGTAATCTCTTGCATGACTGAACGAACTGAGAAGACTTGACCAATCGTCCATTTCGCCATCACTTGCTCAGTGATGTCACAAATGAGTTGACCATAAGCCCGCATACGTTCCCCATGAAAGGGGGGCATGAGGAGACGACGCTGACGTTGATGGAGTTCGCCGTCTGTAATTGCTAGGTGTAGGAGCCAGCAATAAGAAACGCTTCGACCAGCAATAAGGATCATTCTG
>NZ_CAWUDP010000119.1:0-27952 GCF_963920835.1 Scytonema sp. PCC 10023 | reverse complement strand
TAGCTATATTCAATGACTGTTGGTGAAACTCTATCGCCTGTTGGTACTGTCCCAAAAATTGGTAAGCAATTCCTAAATTGCCCAAGGCGGTTCCTTCGCCATTGCGATCACCAATTTCTCTAGCTATATCCAAAGCCTGTTGGTGAAACTCAATCGCCTGTTGGTATTGTCCCAAAGATTGGTAAGCAATTCCTAAATTGCCCAAGGCGCTTCCTTCGCCATTGCGATTGCCAATTTCTCTAGCTATATCCAAAGCCTGTTGGTGAAACTCAATTGCCTTTTGGTACTGTCCTAAGGAGTCGTAAGCATTTCCTAAATTGCCCAAGGCGGTTCCTTCGGCAAAGCGATCGCCAATTTCTCTAGCTATATTCAATGACTGTTGGTAAAACTCAATCGCCTGTTGGTACTGTCCCAAGGATTGGTAAGCAAGTCCTAAACTGCCCAAAGCGTTTGCTTCGCCATTGCGATCACCAATTTCTCTAGCTATATTCAAAGACTGTTGGTAAAACTCAATCGCCTGTTGGTACTGTCCTAAAGATTGGTAAGCAAGTCCTAAATTGTTCAAGGCGCTTCCTTCTCCATTGCGATTGCCAATTTCTCTAGCTATATTCAATGACTGTTGCTGAAACTCAATCGCCTGTTGGTACTGTCCCAAGGAGTCGTAAGCATTGCCTAAATTGCCCAAGGCGCGTCCTTCACCATTGCGATCACCAATTTCTCTAGCTATATTCAATGACTGTTGGTAAAACTCAATTGCCTGTTGGTACTGTCCTAAAGATCTGTAAGCAATTCCTAAATTGCCCAAGGCGGTTCCTTCGCCATTGCGATCACCAATTTCTCTAGCTATATTCAATAACTGTTGGTGAAACTCAATCGCCTGTTGGTACTGTCCTAAGGAGTCGTAAGCATTTCCTAAATTGCCCAAGGCGGTTCCTTCGCCATTGCGATCGCCAATTTCTCTAGCTATATCCAAAGCCGGTTGGAGAAACTCTATCGCCTGTTGGTACTGTCCCAAAGAGCCGTAAGCAAGTCCTAAATTGTTCAAGGCGCTTCCTTCGCCATTGCGATCACCAATTTCTCTAGCTATATCCAAAGCCTGTTGGTGAAACTCAATCGCCTGTTGGTACTGTCCCAAGGAGTCGTAAGCAAGTCCTAAATTGCCCAAGCTGTTTCCTTCACCATTGCGATCGCCAATTTCTCTAGCTATATTCAATGACTGTTGGTAAAACTCAATTGCCTGTTGGTACTGTCCTAAAGATCTGTAAGCAATTCCTAAATTGCCCAAGGCGGTTCCTTCGCCAAAGCGATTGCCGATTTCTCTAGCTATATTCAATGCCTGTTGGTGAAACTCTATCGCCTGTTGGTACTGTCCCAAGGAGTAGTAAGCAAGTCCTAAATTGCCCAAGGCGCGTCCTTCACCATTGCGATCACCAATTTCTCTAGCTATATTCAATGACTGTTGGTGAAACTCTATCGCCTGTTGGTACTGTCCCAAGCGTTGGTAAGCATTTCCTAAATTGCCCAAGGCGGTTCCTTCGCCAAAGCGATCGCCAATTTCTCTCGCTATATCCAAAGCCTGTTGGTAAAACTCAATTGCCTGTTGGTACTGTCCCAAAGATTGGTAAGCATTTCCTAAATTGGTCAAGGCGCTTCCTTCGCCATTGCGATCACCAACTTCTCTAGCTATATCCAAAGCCTGTTGGTGAAACTCAATTGCCTGTTGGTACTGTCCTAAGGAGTCGTAAGCAAGTCCTAAACCGCCCAAGGCGCGTCCTTCGCCATTGCGATTGCCAATTTCTCTAGCTATATTCAACCACTGTTGCTGAAACTCAATTGCCTGTTGGTACTGTCCCAAGCGTTGGTAAGCATTTCCTAAATTGCCCAAGGCGGTTCCTTCGCCAAAGCGATCGCCAATTTCTCTCGCTATATCCAAAGCCTGTTGGTAAAACTCAATCGCCTGTTGGTACTGTCCCAAGCGTTGGTAAGCATTGCCTAAACTACCAACAGTAGCCTGATAATTCCAGTTTTCTCTAACCCCTGTTTTTTCCCATGCTGCTATTAATTGCCTATACAATTCAACTTGGACAGTGTAATAACCCCTTAATGTTAAAAAATCATCGCAAGCTATTAATATATCGAGTGCAGAGTCATATTGTTTTATTAGATACCTATGATAGAAAATTTCTAGATATTCCTTGATATCTTCTATAGTGTGCCAAGGTTTTTGTTTAACATTCAAAAGATAAAAATCAATCGCTCGCTGATGCACTTCGGTTTGATCGCCTGCTTTATAGCGCACATACTCCAACACTACTGGCTGGAAATTAAACCACCGCTGAGTGTTGAGTTTTTCTAACAAAAAGGAACGCTTAACCAGGTTTCTTAGTTCCCTCTCAACGTCAGTCTCAGAACTTTCAGGTAACAAAGCTGCGGCTGCTACTTTATTAAAAGTACCACGGTAAACGCTGACATTGAGTAATAGTCTCTTTTGTAGGTCATTCAACCGTGCAAAACTGGCATCCAATACCAACACCATCCCCACATTTTCCCGACGGTGCTGACCTACTACCTTGGGATCTGTTAATATCTGCTGTAAATTCCCTAAGCCTAATTCTGCTAATCGTCCTAAGCTGGGGTCTTGGGGGTATTCTTCTTTGAGTAAATCGGCTACTAATCTCAATAGCAAGGGATGCCCATCTACTAATTTGGTAAATTCTTCTAAATCTCCCCCAATGTTCAATGCTGTTAGGAGTGCCACCCCTTCCTCAATTTTCAGACCTTTTAGGGATATCCATTGAAATCTTGACGATATTGGCTGTTGCGGTCGTTCTCTGGTAGTGACTAATACTTTACTGTTGTCGCCATACTCTACCCAAAACGTGAAAAAGTCTCTGTAAAACTGGCTGCCCCACTGTCTATCTTGCTGTAATATACTTTCTAGGTTGTCAACTATTAGCAAGTATTGCCCAGATTTCAGGCACTTAACCAATGCTTCTACTAATTCTGATTCTTGTTCTGGTACTCGATGACCAAATTCTGTCAGCACTCGGCGGGCTAAATCGCTGAACACTGCCCCAGAACTTACATCTGCCCAGTATCGCTTGGGGAAACCCTCAATTTCTTCATAGATTTTGGCAGCTAGCATTGATTTACCCGTGCCACCAATACCTTCAATCCCAATTAAAGTAATATCTTTATTTTTTAACCATTGGGTGAGTTTGGTAATTTCCTCGCTTCGTCCTTGCCAGTAAGCTAAAGTTGTATGCAGATTACCTGCTTTGAGAACACCAGCCAGTTCTGCTTTGCTACTACGTTCTAGCAGTTTGACTATTTCAAACTGTGGCGCTCCAAAAATAACCGTCTTAGCTTCTATCTTCCCTACCTCAGTAAACTGACTTTGGTCATAGGCAGTTCCCTGCATTTTCAAGTTATCTTGGCTACCAGAGTTGTTTTCTTCTGCCATTGTTTAACCTGATAGAAATTACAGCTAATAGTTACAAATTAACGTCGCCCTTGCCTTCTATTTTCCCCACTTGCTTAAATGTACTTTGGTCGTAGGACTTGCCTTGCATCTGGAAATTGTCACCCGTTGGTTGTGCGGTTTTGGCTTGTAGAATCTGAGTAATTTCCGCTGCCAATGCTGTATCTGTTTCCAGAATTTTCTTCAACTGCACCCGCAAACTCGCTTGTAAATCTTCATCTTCCGGATGTTTTGCTACATCCGCTGCTGCTTCTTGCGCGGCTGCTTTTGCTTCTACCTTGGGATCCAGTTTTGCCCAAATGGCTTTTGCCTTGTTCCAAACATCCTCACCTACTTTCTGAGATGCTCCTTCTACTGCCTTATTACCCACCTTTATGAGAAATGGTAGGCATGGTGCTAAAACTTTCACGAGTAGAGCGATATCCATTAGTTTACAAGGTCTATTGAATGAATGTACCTTTTTACCAAAAATATTAACGCATTTTCCTTTTACGCCTCTATTTCCAAGTCAGTGTCTTCGCTAGTTCCACGCCAAGTGGCAAGAATTTGTCAACACGGACAAATAATCTGGAAATCGACAATAACTATTCCAAATTTTGCAGTCCAACTGCAATCTTGCTGTGCTTTTCGATTTGCCCCATCACTTGTTTTGCCCGTGCAATCACAACTTTGGGTAAACCCGCCAACCTTCCCGCTTCAATTCCGTAGGACTTATCAGCGCCTCCTGGTTGAACTTGGTGCAAAAAGATAATTTGGTCGGGTAACTCCTTCACCGTCACTTGGTAATTGGCAACATTTGGTAACAGCGACGCCAATTCATTCAACTCATGGTAGTGCGTGGCAAAAATCGTCCGCGCCCGAATCTCTGTTGCAATGTACTCCGCCACCGCCCAAGCAATAGAAAGACCATCAAACGTCGCCGTTCCTCTGCCAATTTCATCCAACAACACCAGCGATCGCGACGTTGCATGGTTGAGAATATTCGCCGTCTCATTCATCTCCACCATAAAAGTCGATTGACCCGTCGCCAAGTCATCCACTGCACCCACACGAGTGAAAATGCGATCGCACACTCCCAACCTAGCAGACCGCGCAGGCACAAAACTACCAATTTGCGCTATCAGCTGAATTAACCCCACCTGACGCAAATAACAACTCTTACCACTTGCATTTGGACCAGTGAGGATAATTAAGTCAGGATGAGAAGAATTTCCCTTGTCCTCCTCTTCCCTTCCCAACTGTGTAGAATTCGGCACAAAGAAACCCGCAGGCAAAGACTGTTCCACCACCGGATGACGTCCATCCACAATCGTAATTTCTCGTCCTTCCACCATTTCTGGACGACAGTAACCTTGATGAACCGCTAACTCTGCCAAACCACACAACACATCCGCCGCCGCCACCGCACGGGAAATATTGCGAATCACCTCCGCTTGTGAACCCACTTCTTCGCGCAACGCCACAAAAATCTCATATTCCAACTGGTTCAAATCATCGCGCGCCGTCAGAATCCGCGCTTCCCGTTCCTTCAACTCTGGCGTGATGTAGCGTTCTTCATTAACCAGCGTTTGCTTGCGTATATAATTAGACGGCACTTGGTCTGCCTTTGCACGGGAAATACTGATATAATAACCAAAAGTTTTGTTAAATCCGACCTTCAGCGTCGGAATTCCCGTCCTTGCTCTTTCGTCAACTTCCAAGTTGGCAATCCATTTCTGGTCGTCTTCGACAGTGGCACGTCTTTCGTCCAACTGAGCATGAACTCCAGGACGAATCAACCCGCCATCTTTGATATGTATCGGTGGCGACTCCACCAGATGACCGCGAATTTGCTGTGCCAACTCTTCTAACACAGGCGGTACCTTCTGTAATGCTTTCAGGAAGGGTGAACGAGCATCAGCCACCAGGCGAGATAATTCTGGCAAACGAGACAGGGAATCTGCCAAAGCAAGTAAATCCCTTGCATTAGCAGTACCAGAACCAGCGCGTCCCGTGAGCCGATCTAAATCATAAATTTGACGTAACAACTGCCGTAGTTCTTGACGGAGAGTTGTATTTTCTACCAATTCTTGAATCGTGTCTTGCCGTGTCCGAATACCTTTAATATCAAGTAGTGGTTGCAACAACCACCGCCGTAAAGCACGACTACCCATTGCCGTACTGGTTTTATCTAATGCCCAAAGCAGGGAACCGTGAAAGGTGCCATCACGCACAGTTTGCGTAATTTCCAGGTTGCGGCGGGTTTGATGGTCAACAATTAAAAAGTCAGTGAGGGTATAGGTGCGTAGCGGCTGTAGGGGGATGGCGTTTTCTTTCTGCGTATCTTCTAAATATTCCAGCAACCCACCTGCAGCGCGGACGGCTAACGGGAGATGTTCGCAACCCAATCCTTCCAGCGATCGCACTTTAAATTTTTGCAACAATTTTGCCCGAGATTCTCCTGAAGAGAAGGGAATTTGCGATCGCAACGAATAACAAAAAGAGGGTGGCAAACATTGGGGGAGATGTTCTGATTTTTCTCCCGGACGCAGTAAACTGCCCAAGTCTGGTGCGTTGGTCGGAATAAGCACCTCTGCAGGCTGCAAGCGCATAAGTTCCTGTGTCAAATGCTCTAAATTGCTACCTTGCGTGGTGAGGAATTCACCAGTAGAAATATCTGCATACGCCAAACCCCAATGTTCCCCAGCGATGACCACAGCCGCCAGGTAATTATTGCGACTTGACTTGAGCATTCCCTCCTCTAGCAAAGTGCCAGGGGTCAGGATGCGCGTGATTTCCCGCCGCACCAACCTCCCTGCAGCTTCCGCAGCATCTTCCACCTGGTCGCAAATGACAACAGCATATCCTTTTTCTACCAACTGTGTCGCGTGGCGTTCCCAGGCGTGGTGCGGTACACCACTCATCGCTACCCGTCCGACTTCCCCTACTGACTTGCTGGTGAGGGAGAGTTCTAATTCCTGCGCCAAAGTCACAGCATCTTCAAAGTAACATTCAAAGAAATCTCCCACTCGATACAGTAGCATCGCATGAGGATACTTATCCTTCGTCTCGACATAGTGCTGGAACATTTGAGTCAGCTTACTGCGATCCACCAATCGAGTGTCAGTGTGCGGCGCAGTCGGGTTATTGGGTTGGGATGTTTGGGATGCAGAGTAAGAAGCAGTCATGGATGTCTACCAATACACAGGGCAACCTGTCAATATCCGATGATAGCTTGATATCAGCGATACTCTCAAATTGTTCAAGGTTTGTTAACTCTTCGACTACTTCGCCTAGGAATTTGGACAGGAGTCGTTGGCTGGTAAGCCTTCAGTCCGTCATCACCCGTGAGAATTTCCACCTGACAACCGATTTTGGCGTAGTATTCAGCTACAGTCTTGATAGTGGCATCGCCGATAGAAATACGTTGCACTGCTAACCTAGACCATTCAGCCGCTAGCTTTTTCAAGCCTTCTGCGTCCCAAAATTCCGCTTGTTCAGTGAAAGCAGCCCAAGGTGTTGTTGCATCTGCTGCTTTCACCATCAAATCAGCTAAAGCTTGAGCCATTTCATATCTGTTTTGATTAGCTTGTGCGATGTGATTACCTGTTTCTATGATGACGGCTAGAGGTAGCACAAAATATGCACTGTCTTCTTCTTTTTTGAGAAATTCATCAACTCGCTTTTTGTCCTTACTTTGCACGGGATATGCAAAACCTCTCTCCTGCAAGGAGAGAGGCTTTGATTTTTCCCCCTTCCCTACTAGGGAAGGGGGCTAGGGGGTTAGGTTTTTCGTGGATTTTTCCACATGGCGTGAAAAGTCAGGCTTTTTGTCCCACTTATTCTGATCTGTTCCACAGGTATCTTTGCCAGGAACCCCCAAGTAAACACACAGTATGGATGTATCTATTATCAGAACCTTCTTCATATTTGGCGCTACTTGGTATCAGCCAGGCTCCTTTCAATAGCACCCTTCGTTGTCAGCTTACCTAGTGTACCAGATGCCATTAACTTAGGTAGATTCTCAATATCTTCTAGTAAAGTCAGCTTACTTTCTCCAGTTTCAGAATCTCGATGTGCTACTACCACAAATGGCACTATTTCTGGTCCTAAAGCATCAAGCAAAGCTGGGTTATGAGTCGTTATTAATATGTCAATTTTTCTTTTTTCACCAATTTCTCGCAGCATTCTTACCAGTAATTCTGCCCGCGAGGGATGAAGCCCGTTATCTATTTCTTCAATTACCAGTTGACTACCTTTTGGTCGGGTAAGAAGCGCTGTCATAATGGCTATAAATCTAAGAGTGCCATCGGACATACTTCTGGCATCAATTTCTGTAATGTGACCTGGTTTCCATAGCTCCTCACAGTAGAGCATTGCATCTGTGCCAAACCTACCAACTTTTTCTGCCCATACTCTCTGAATATCTCCTTCTGGTAAATTCTTGGCGTAAGCTGATATGGTTGCTTCCACCTCAGCTTTTTGTTCTTCAGGCAACGCTGCTAATACACCTGCAATATTTGAGGCATCACTTTCCAGTTTCTCAGAAAGCAGTGAGTAATCCCGCATTTGAGAAGGAATAGGATTCAAAATAAAAATTTTATTTATAACATCAAAAACTGTATTTATACCTTTTAAATTTGCATATATATCTTTTGTTAAATATTCATTATCTTTTCTACCGATTTGATATTTGATATAATTATTTCTTACTTGTTGATTTGTCTAGATAACTTGTTCTGGTACTAATAAAGAAGTATCTGATTTGCGATCGCTATAAATATGTAATTTATTAGACAAGGTATTATCTCCAATTTCACTCTTCATCAAGTAGTAATTAATTGGAGCATCCTGATTTCCTTCTTGATATTCTTGGCAAATTATATATACTTCTGAAGCCCGAACAAATGGTTTTGTTTGTATTGTGATACTGTAAAGATAATCTTTTGTTTCTTCCTCACCCTGAACCAGCGCCTTGATTGTAAATTGAGTTTCATTCTTTAGTGCAGCCCATTCCACACCCCCTCGAATTGAGGGTAAAGTTTTATCTCCTGCCAAAGCTGCTTCAATATCCTCGCCTCTAACTATTCTTTGGAGAAATTCCAAAGCTTCAACGACATTCGATTTACCACTCGCATTTGTACCAATAAGAACAGTCAGTGGGTCAATCGGAAGTTCTGCATAACGAAAACTTTTCCAATTCTCAAGGATGAGTTGCTTAAGCATGACCCACTCCAAAACTCTAATAGTTGACTTTTCTTATTATCGCTTTATCGCTCTAGCAAAACAGTTGAGGTTTGTTCACCAGAAATGCTATCACCTGAGTTATCCTCCCCAGGCGGTACCCTAAATCCCCCCTCACGCCAGCTATCCGCTACATCTTTGATAAAACTGGCTATAGGTATAGCAACCAATAAACCCAATAGTCCTCCCAGTTTGGTTCCTAATAGCAAGGAAATGACTACCCACACGGGATTTAAACCAGTCAAATTTCCCAAAAGGCGAGGAGCAACAAAATTAGAATTGACTTGGTCGATCGCCACAGCAACGGCTAAGACTTCTATCCCTAACCAAAAGTTCTGCAATCCCACCAATAAGCTTACTATAGCAATACCTATACCCGTGCCAAAGGGGAACAGAGAAAAGAATCCAATGACAATACCAAAAAGTAAAGCCAAGGGAACTTGCAGCGCCAAAAATACAAGTATCAGAGCAACCGCTAGCAAAGCACCCAATATTGCTTGTCCAATAAAGTAATTTTGAAAGTCCTCGCGCAATAATTGCCGTACTTGCGAACCAATATGAGGCGAGAACCACAGAAAAATTCCATCCCAAAGACGTTCTCCGTTCAATACTAAGTAGATAGTCAGTACGACCGTCAGCAGCACATTGACCACACTACCAATGGTATCCACAGCAAAACCGAGGATTTGACCGGTAAAGGACTGAACTTGATTGGATAATCTGTCTAACACTTGACTCAATAAGCCACTCAAATTCACGGGAAGCTGTTGAGCCGCAGCCCAGTCTTGGAAAGCTTGCAGTTGTTGCGTTCCAGAATCAATCCAACTTGGCAAAAAATTAGCCAGTTCGTTAAGCTGTTCCAAAATCAGAGGAACTAAGGTGAGAGCTAAAGCCACTACAATCACTACAGCTAACAACAACACACTCCCAACAGCTAAGTTGCGTTTTACCCGTCGTTGTTGGAAAAACCGAATGGGATAGTCTAGAACAAAAGCCAGCAAACTGGCGGCGACAAAGATGCTGACCAAGGGTTGAAAATAATGCACAACCTGAAGCAATACCCAACCGTTGAGTACAGCCAGGGGAAATGCGAGGCTCAAACTTAACCATCGTGGTAGTTTGTAGTTAGTCATTAGTTATTAGTCAGATTAACACTTGAGTCAGAAGACAATTTATCGTGTCTCTCCATAAAATCTAACAAAATCTGCTGATGCACAGGTCCAAAGGGTCGCACGTCTCCTGATACAGCGGAATAACTCGCACCCAAGCGAATGTCTTGCGGTGTTATTAAGCCCATATCCCAACCTTCATTGAGCACCAGTTGATTTAATTCCACTGTCAGGGGTGCATGGAAGACATGACGAACCGCAATTTTGTCGGGATAGCAGCCAAACTTAGAAAATGTTGGTGGTAAAGTATAACCAATTTCTTCTAAAATTTCCCGTTGTACCGCAAACTCTGGGGTTTCACCGGGTTCTATGTGTCCGCCAAAAAATGCCCAGTGACCGGGATAGACAATATTGGGGATGTTATCCCGCAACTGCATGAGAAATTTGTTGTCTTGGTAGAGAATGGCGATCGCCACTTCGGTAGCCATATTCACTCCTGCTTGTCATAATTCACCTGTACGATAGACATTGTCTCTCATGCATGACTACCACAAAAACTTTAATCCTTGAATCAAACCCTTGCTGTGCAAGGCTTTTAAATCAAATCTTTTGTGAAATTCTATGAAATTATAAATCCCCAGCTTCAAAGGAGCGAAGCGAAGTTAAGCCGGGGAGAACGTCAAGTAGCGGCGATACTACTTGGGAACGCTAAAGCCAGCCTTTTCGGCGGTAGCCGTATCTGCAAAGCAGATATTGGGCTTGACCTTTTCATAATCGAGTGACTTGGGAGCATGAAGTATGTTGCCCCGCTTCTTGGTAACTACGCCCTTAACAGGAGCATTGCTAGGACAAGTGGTCTCTCCTTGGGGCTTAACACCTAACTTCTGAGCTTCAGCCGAAATCCCAGTAGTTGAAGAAGCACCAGTTGTCCCTGTTCCAGGACTATCTGAGGTTCCAGTCCCACCAGACGGAGCAGTTGTAGATGTAGACGCGCCAGAGTCGCTAGATGGAGAAGTATTGCCTTCCTCAGCCTTGTTCCCACAACCCGAGAGGGCTAAGATAGTCAAAAGTGCGATGGAAATAGTCCATTGATATCGCAATATATTTTTCATAGCCTGTTTTGATTGCTGAAATTGCACCCATTAGACCCTGAGTGGGTCGGTTTAATTAAACTCAATGTAAAGAAGGGTAAGGGTGAGGGATTTGGGTAAGTAACCTTCTCTTACCCTTTCCCTCTACCCTTGTACAAGTTTTCCGTTTATTTACGCCGCTGCTGCTTATCTAACCGACACTGACTTCGTCAGTTGTAACGTCTGTTGCACCGCTAACACCGCTTGCAATGTTTACCAGTTGGTCGAGAATCTCTTGACTGGGAACTGACCCTTTGAGAACAACTGTACCGCCTGTTTGTGCTACGTACAAGTTGTTAATATTATCAAATTCGGGGTTTTCATCAAAAGCTAGGGCGACCCGCTTTGCTAAACCACTCTGGTCGTACTCTCCATTTAACCCCACTCGCTCTAAAGGAATGTCTTCGCCGTTGTTCTCACTAACTGTAGTGGGATCGGGATTCACTTGAGCATCTTGAGGCTTTTCCAGTCCAAAAAGTCTTTGTAACCAACCCATAAACTTTTTTCTCCAAATATCAAACACTTCATTGTTGGTCTACTTCAAATCAGAGTTATTTGCTTCTCACCCAACCCGTGCAGGTTTGTGTTCCCTACTATTTGTTCATAAATTTTCTAGTGGGTTTGAGGACAAACGAAATAGCCCTGCCTTGAAAGCAGAGTTGTTGCTTTATCAAAAGAGACGCAATAAATAAAGTTAAAAACTGATAAAAAATTGTTTCTTTCTCTATCTAAAGTATGTCTCTGTTGTTTCTAAAGCAACGGTGTATAATGATGACGACTTCGTACATTACAACACATACATAGAAAAAAAGCTAAAGAAAAAATAATTTTTTGACGACATTAGGATGACTAGAGTAAGTTAACAAATTTAGCCGCTGTCATTCGGTTAAAATTTTGCTTTGATATAAATAATATGATTCTGCTTTGGCAGACCAATACAGCAGTTATATCGACGAACGTACTCAACACTACCAGGCACTTGCCTGCGTCAGTCAATAGTTCACCTTTATTAATTATGATGGTTGTATAAGTTCGTAGTAAGGAATGCGCGTCCACGACTGTTTGAGCGATGGCAGCGCTCACTACGAAGCCTTCAAAAAAGTATGCGTTCTTACCACTAAAATCTCTTCGTCCGGATTGCTGGGGGCTTCTGGATGAAAGAAGCTCCCATAACTTGTTGGGTTGACGTTCCAATTACTGCTCCTCTATTTACTGCTCCTCTATATAAAGTTCTCCATATTCTTTGCCAGCTAAAGGAATACTTTGGTGACGAACTTTACCCTTAATCACCACTTGCTCTCCCTCGCCTAGACCAGTTTGATTGGTGACAACCCAGATTTTCCCTGTAGAATCATTAATTTGATATGCATATTGATTCAAAAGCGGAACTCGTTTTTCCACCTTACCTTGTACGTACACTGTAGTACCATCGTCTTGTTCTGGTTTCAAGTCCTGAATTTGGGTGATGTTGGCTCCGATGGCATTCATGCCAAACTGCCCCAAGTTACCACAACTTAGCAGTCCCCCTACAAGGCAAAGGGTCAATCCCAGGCGTATGGGTACGACAATGCCATATTTGTATAAAAACGAGAAGTTGAAATTTTTTACGAGTTGCATAACGAGTACCTCCACTCGCAAATTTTGGCATCAGTGCTTGGGTTGTGACAATTTTAATTTAACAAGTGATTATCAATACTTTATGTTTCAGTATCAAAAACTCGCACTCAAGCAACTCCTCATACCATTTTGGATAGGTGGATTTTGGATGCGTGGATTGTGAAAATCTTGCATAGACTCAGTTTCACTCAATCATGTGTCGCATTCTTTTTTCACGCTTGGTCTCCTAATCGTTTTCCTTGAAAATCTAAAATTTTTTTCTAATTGGGGAACATTCTAAATTCTGGGTTCTCAAGTCTTGTTAGACAAGCAATCTGAGAAGATAAAGAATGTGGTCTTGCTGTTTACGCTCAGGCATCTGACAGCAACGCCAAGGCGTAGCGTACTTGTGTTGAATTCTCATGGAAACAAAAACAGCCAAACTTCTTGATGGTAAAGCGTTAGCTGAAAAAATTCAGCAAGAACTTTCTGATGGCGTTAAAGAATTGCAACCCCAAATAGGACGCCCGCCAGGTTTAGCAGTGCTGATGGTGGGCGATAACCCAGCGTCAGCAGCTTATGTACGCGGCAAAGAACGAGCTTGCCAGAAAGTGGGTATTGCTTCTTTTGGCAAACATTTTCCCACGCAAACGACCCAAGCAGAACTAGAAGAAGTGATTGCTGCACTTAACAATGATCAAAGGGTGGATGGCATTCTCGTGCAATTGCCCCTCCCTAACCACTTGGATGCTGTGGGGCTTTTGCATCAAATCGAGCCAGATAAAGACGCTGATGGACTGCACCCAGTGAACTTAGGACGACTGGTACGGGGAGAATCAGGTTTACGCAGTTGCACTCCCGCAGGGATCATGCGGCTGTTGCAGGAATATGCAATTCCCTTGCAGGGAAAACAGGCGGTGGTGGTAGGACGTAGTATTTTGGTGGGCAAACCAATGGCTTTGATGCTCTTGGAGGCAGATGCTACTGTGACTGTAGCTCATTCGCGATCGCACGACTTGCCATCCATCACCAAAAATGCTGATATTCTGATTGCAGCAGTAGGTCGTCCAGGACTTATTACTGCCGAAATGGTGAAACCGGGCGCTGTTGTGGTAGATGTGGGGATGAATCGCGTGACAAACTCAGATGGCAATAGTCGTCTAGTAGGCGATGTTGACTTTGAGTCCACTGCTAAGGTAGCCGAATACCTCACACCAGTTCCAGGTGGTGTTGGTCCGATGACAGTCGCCATGTTACTGCAAAATACTTTTTCCAGTTATTTAAGGACGAATCAAAAATTATGAATTATGAATTATGAATTATGAACTATGAATTATGAGTTATTATTCTTCACTCTTGACTCTTAAGTCCTAATTTTTTTCTTACTCCTCACTCCTCATTCTTAATGTGCCAAAGCCTCGTAAAATTGTTACGTATATAACAGAATATTAAGGAATTCAAGGATGGTAGCAGCAGATAACATTCAAAAAACTCCTGAGTCAACCAAATTTGACCTAAGAGCTTATCTCAAAGAACGACAAAAGCTTTGTGAAGCTGCTTTGGATAAAGCGATTCCCATACGTTATCCAGAAAAGATTTACGAAGCAATGCGCTATTCACTCTTAGCAGGAGGTAAGCGTTTGCGCCCTATTCTTTGCCTTGCTACCTGTGAGATGATGGGCGGTACAATCGAAATGGCACTTGCAACAGCTTGTGCTGTGGAGATGATCCACACAATGTCGCTGATTCACGACGACTTGCCAGCAATGGATAATGATGATTACCGTCGCGGTAAGTTGACAAATCACAAAGTTTATGGTGAAGATATAGCAATTTTGGCTGGGGATGGCTTGTTAGCTTATGCTTTTGAGTATGTGATAACTCACACCCAGAATGTACCACTGGAGCGAGTTGTACAAGTAATTGCTCATTTGGGTCGTGCTACGGGAGCGACTGGCTTGGTTGGTGGTCAAGTGCTAGATTTAGAATCGGAAGGAAAGACAGATATTTCCCTAGAAACATTGAGTTTCATTCATAGCCACAAAACAGGTGCCCTCTTAGAAGCTTGTGTTGTTTGTGGTGGCATTTTAGGAGGAGCATCATCTGAAGATGTGCAGCGGCTGTCTCGGTATTCCCAAAACATTGGGCTTGCCTTCCAAATTATTGATGACATTCTAGATATCACTGCAACCCGTGAGCAATTGGGCAAAACTGCTGGAAAAGACCAAAAAGCTCAAAAAGTAACGTATCCCAGCCTTTGGGGACTCGAAGAATCAAAACAAAAAGCTCAACAGCTGATTGAGGATGCTTGTGCAGAATTAGAACCCTTTGGAGAAAAATCTTTGCCTTTAAAGGAACTGGCGCACTTTATCACCAATCGCAAGCACTAAATAATGAATAATGAATGATGAATGATAAAGGCTGAGCGACTTTACAATTCATAATTTATCATTCATAATTCATCTTTCTTTTCATAATTCATAATTCATAATTCATAACTTCTCATCTTACGCAAAATAGCATGCAGGACATAGGCGATATATTAGACAACCGAGTGCTGTGGGTTGCTCTAGTAGCTTGTTTGATGGCTCAAGCATTGAAGCTCGTCATCGAGCTCATCAAGAACCGTAAACTGAATATAAGTGTTTTAGTGACAACTGGAGGTATGCCTAGTGCTCACTCAGCACTGGTAACAGCCTTAGCAACTGGAGTAGGACAAACTCTTGGTTGGGCTTCTGCGGAATTTGCGGTGGCGATGATTTTTGCCATTATAGTCATGTATGACGCCGCAGGAGTTCGCCAAGCCGCTGGAAAGCAAGCCCGGATCCTCAATCAAATGATTGATGAATTATTTCACGAACACCCAGAATTTAACGGCGATCGCCTCAAAGAATTGCTGGGACACACACCCGTTCAAGTCATCGCTGGATCGGCGTTGGGTATAACCATCTCTTGGTTGGCGAGATCAACCGGCGTGTTGGTTTTTAGTCCATAGTTAACCAAAAAGCCGACTACTTTTTGATCACTGCTACTGCAAACGCACAGTTGAGCGCAGTAGCACTACTTTACGACTATCTACGAGTACGGCAAAAAAACCTTGTTCGCTCAGCTTCTCCAATGTGCTATATGCTTCTTTTTGGTTAGGTGTGTAAATAGCCAGCAAATAAGGGCGTTGTCCGTAGGAAACAAAACCCACGTCTCCTCCCACCACTTGCCGCACTTGATTGGCAACTTCCGGGCGGTTGTAGTAATCTACCAATACGGCGAAACCCCCTCCCAACCGTTCGGGTTTATAGCTGACTGGCTGAGGCTGAGTCTGTACCACCTCTCTTGAGCGAGCCGTGTCTGACGGTCGAGTGGTGATAGTACCAGACAAACCGGCAATATTGTTGATATACTTTGCCCAACTGTTAGCTTCGTCTATCTTGGTAAACCCGCCTATGCGCGTCACTGTATCTTTGAGATATCTACAGGTGGTTGTTTTAATGTTAGACGGTAAAGCGTGGCGCAACTGCTTCTGATTCTCTGCTGTGGGACTGATAACCAACAAAAGATACTCACCTGGATTGGGAGGTTGACAAACGGGAAGATCTTGTTGTCGTTGAGCCAAAGCAGAATTTATGCCGCCAGAAAAGCCCACAATGGCTAGCACTAAACCACTCACTAAAGCATTTGGTATCTGAAATTTCTGGACAACAGTCTTATACATAAAAATTTATTGAACTTTTTTCTCAACAAATTATATTTAGTTATTAGTCAATAGTCTATAGTCCAATAACTAATGACTAGTGACTAATGACGATGTACAGACGCGCCATGGCGAGCCAGCGCTGCAGGAGGGTCTCCCTCCGCAGGCGACTGGCGTCGCGTCTCTACAATAACTAATGACCATACATTAAGACACGGCAGCCAAAGATGCCAACGCATCAGGAATTTCTGGTGAAGGAGCTTGAAATTCGCCTGTTAGGACATATTCCAATCGAAGTTTCAACCAGGTAATAAATTGGGGATTGGTGGAAATAATCGCCACTGCTGGTTGAGGACACTTCGCCTTAACTTCTGCCATTTGGGGTGCTTCTAAAAAAGCTGGCTGCTTAACCACCCAAAAATCAATTTCTTTTTCTTGTTCGTGGTAGTGACGGGTGCGTTCCTTGAGAACTTCCTCCATCGGTTCTTCTTCAAGAAGAAAGCGTTGAGAAGCCAAAACGTAATAGTATGTTTGCATTTTCTTCCTTTGGTTGCTATTGAATAATGATAAAGGCACAGTGCTGCTCACTGTACCTTTATGATCTAAGTGAACCAGAATCACCTGATCAAAGCACTCAAGGGACAACGACTCGCTTGCAGTTCGCCAGTTGCTTGTTTTTGTGTTAATCCCCAAAGTCGCCTGACAAAACCCCAAAAACTTCCTTGCTGTTCACCAGTTCCTTTTTTTGCACCAGTTGTCAGCTTTTTAAGAAACAGGCTGTTGTCGAAGTAGTGTTCTATGGAAAGAACTCTTAAATCATCAGTGACACGCGCCACGCTCATACCAACTATCTCCACCGTCTCTCCTGTAGGTGCATAGTCTTTGTATGAACCGTTAAAAGTTCCCCAATGACGCCATTTGAATGTAACATTTGGTGGACCTGAGTAAACCTCAAGGACTTCCCACAAAAATCCTTTGGGAAATGCTGTATGGAAGAGATTGGCTGATGATTCAAAATCTTCCTCGGATGCCTTGTAATCTTCAGTATCGCCGATAAATAAGTTGTAAGTGCCTGCCTTTACCACATCTGATGCTGTGTACGCTGCACCACCATTACTACTCATGCGAAACTGTTCGTTCACAACTGACAACCACTGCTGAGGGTTGGTTTTGAACGATGCTTCCATCTCAAACGTTCTCACCAAGTTTTGGACGATCGCCTCTAATGAACCTTCAAGATGGTTCTGTGTACTTTCCTTTGCAAGATTTTCCTTTGAGCGGGTATAGTCTGGAGGCGTACCATAGCGCCACTCGGCATCGCGACTATGTGCAATAACTGTGTCTCTGCCCTGTACCCAAAGCGGAGTGCTGTTCGACGGAGTTGCGCTCATAAAAGTTTTGGAGAAAGAATAATCCTAGTCTTGAACATACCAAACGCTTTCTAGATTTACGCAGTCGAACCCCAAAATTGTCTTTGCAGTTGCCCTTACAGTAGTCCTCGCATCGCTAATTTCATCTCGCGGACTGCTCTTTCCATCCCCACCAAAGCTGCCCGACTGACAATGGTATGCCCGATGTTTAGTTCTTCCATACCTGGAATGCCAGCCACGCGATAGACGTTCCAGTAGGTGAGTCCATGACCGGCATTGACTCGCAATCCTGCTTGAATCGCTTGCTCACACCCTTCGTCTAGCAAGGCTAATTCCTGGTCGCGACTAATTTCATCCTTAGCCTCAGCATATCGTCCGGTGTGCAGTTCAATAAATTGTGCCCCCACCTTGACAGATGCTTCAATTTGTGCTGTTTCGGCATCGATAAACAGACTCACTGGAATGCCAGCGCTTTGCAATTTATCAACTACCTCTGCCATTCTATCAATTTGACCGACGATATCCAGCCCGCCTTCTGTGGTGACTTCTTCGCGCTTTTCGGGTACTAAAGTGATGTAATCGGGTTTGATGTCGAGGGCGATCGCCACCATTTCATCAGTCGCTGCCATTTCTAAATTAAGGTGCGATCGTACAGTTTGCCGCAACAGGCGCACATCTCGTTCTTGAATATGTCGCCTATCTTCCCGCAGATGCACAGTAATGCCATCTGCACCTGCTAATTCTGCCAGTACCGCCGCCGCCACGGGATCTGGTTCCACCGTCCGCCGCGCTTGCCGGATAGTGGCAATGTGGTCAATATTTACACCAAGTGTCGGCACCCCTACTATCTCCTTATCCACACTCTCAGGTCTTGATTTTACAGGAAATACGGCTTGGGAGGTAAGTGATGGGTCAAAGTGGATGCACTAGCAAGTGGAAAAATGGCAAAGTGGAAGAATTAGTCACAGTATAGGAGTGGAAATTGCTATGAGTAAAGAAAGTTTACTATCCCGCATATCTATTGATGCCAATATCTGCTTTGGCAAGCCATGTATTCGGGGACATCGCATCTGGGTTTCCCTGATTTTGGACTTTCTAGCTAGTGGGATGACAATTGAGCATCTGCTTGAGGAGTATCCGGGTATAGAGCGAGAGGATATTCTTGCTTGTATTGCTTATGGTGCTGAAATGGCAAGGGATTATTATGTCGAGATTCCCCTTGGAACCCACAAGGAACTCTCAAAGTGAAGCTCAAACTTGATGAAAACCTTGGCAGTGTTCGCGTTGTTACACTGTTACGTTTGGCTGGACATGATGTCGCAACAGTGCGCGAACAAAATCTGACTGGAACAGCAGATGTGCAGCTAATTGATATCTGCCGCAGCGAAGGAAGATGTTTGGTAACTCTGGATAGGGGTTTTGGAAATCGCATCCGGTTTAACCCCTCTAATTATCCTGGTATTGTAATCATCCGTCTGCCATCTCAACCCACACCAGAAGATTTGGGCTTTGCAGTAGAGACATTAATTCGTGGATTCGATGAGACAGAAGTTGATGGAAAGCTGTGGATTATCCAGCAGGGAAGAATTTTAGAGTATCAAACACTAGATGATGATGAAAAAACTTAAACTTTTGGATACTGTTGCTCTACTCAACCCCGTTCCAATTGACCGATTAACCTTGGTAGAACCGGATTACATTTCTATCAACAGTTTACCGAGTGGACAAGTTGGAACGATTGTAGAAGTTTATGAGGAAGGAGAAGAATATCATTATTTAGTCGAATTTGCTGACACTCAAGGACATGAATATACAATGGCTACCTTGAAAGCAGAGGAACTTTTACTTTTGCAATATGAACTGACAGTTGCTTAACTTTCTTTTTGGTATACAAACTTGAGGTAAGGTGGGCATTGACCTTATTTTCTAGAATATATTCCAAAATTTTGGCAGACAATGCCCACCCTACGGGTGAGCTTGATTTTACTGCTCAAGTGCTTTGATTTTGTCCAACGCATCTTGGTAGTTCTTTGTCTTTCCTTGTTTCTGATAAAGGTCTGCGGCTTTGCGATAATCAGCGATCGCTCCCTGCTTGTCTCCAAGGCTTTTGCGCGCACTTGCTCGGTTGTAGTAAGCATAGACAAAGTCGCTATCTAGACTGATAACCTGGTTATAATCCTCAATAGCTTTCTTATAGTCTCCAAGCGTTTTATGGGCATTACCCCGGTTATGGTAGGCACGCGTGAGTGGATCGTAGTTCAACTCGATAGCTTTGCTGTAGTCAGCAATACCTTGCTGGTAGTTACCCTGCGCGGCGTAGACTAACCCTCGCTTGTGATAGCCGTAGGCGTTGTTGGAGTTAAGTTCAATAGATTTGTTTAAGTTGGCGATGGCTTGCGGGTAGTTACCCAAATTGTAGTAGGCATTCCCTCGACTATTGTAAACATTGACATCGTTGGGATTAAGCCGAAGATACTGGGTGAAATCCTCAATTGCTGCTTTGTAGTCTTCAATTTCACTACGGGTATAGCCCCGTTTGTAGTAGGCAATTGTAAAATTGGGATCGAGCTCAAGCGCCTGGGTGTAATCCTCAATCGCTCCCTTATAGTCTTTTTTGTTAGCCTTATCAACTCCTCTATCGTAGAAGTTTTTAGCATTCATCTGGCTTGTAGGAGAGACCCTAGGACTGGCAGTGGGTGTAGGTAACCCTGCTGGATTTGGCTGGGACTTCACCGAAGCATCGTGTGGCTTCACCAAAAAAGAGAACGTTACAACTACGGCTGCGAGGATACCTGCCCCAATAAACGCTTTGGGGTTTTTTAGAACTGAGGCAGAACCAGAAAAACCGCTTGGAAGCCTGGTGCTAGTGGGTACAGGAGTTTCAGCTTGACTTGCAGCTGTACCTTTGTGTGGTTGTTTGGTTGAGATAACATCTTCATTGCGCGAGGTGACTGAAGCGTCAATCGCGACTGGTATTTGATTTGGAGGAGCCGATTCTTTTTGAGGAGCAACTCTTGCTTCAATTGGTGCTATATCTTCATCTCTGAGTCCCAAAATTTTTTGATAACGTCGCAACTCATTTTGAGTCTGTTGGCTGAGAGTATGCTCACGTTCAAGCGCATAAATTAATGCTTGCTCATATTCGTGCAATTTTTGTTGATACTCTCGATAAGGTTTTAAAACTTCAGCTTCAATGGCAGCAGTCTGTTCAGGAAGCAGTCTCAAATTATCGCGTAGCGCATCTAATATTTTGCGACCAATCATAGAAATCTCGCCGCGACTGGCGTAAATCTCAACTTCTTGGCGATACCTTAGCTTTGGATCACCTGTTGATGCTTTAGCAAGCCAGATTTTGAAACCTTCTCGCACTGCATAAATTTCTGGCTTCATCGCTGGCGCAGCTTCTTGAACTTTCTTCTTGGCGTATTCATGCAACTCATCTACAGAAATTACACCGTCATTAGTTTGATCTGCTGCTCCTGTTTCAATTCCCTCGACTAGGTAACGGGTGTATGTTGAGAGTTCTGACCCCTGCTGCTCAAAGGAATACTGGGTGGAAGTCGAGGAGGTGAGAACAGCACGCCCCTCGCCGCCTAGTTGATTCTTGACATCTACAGAACCATCATCTTTGGCTAACCAACCCTCTGCAAACGCCCCGCTAAAGCAACAGTCAAGAATGATAACCTGACGTTTTGAGCGGCTGTGGCTCATGATGTCTTGCACGAAACTGGCTGGAACGGCTGTTGCTTTGACGAGTTCCCCCTGTTTGTTTTTGCGAGTGATGCGAGTTGCTAGGTAAAGCCTACCGCTCTCATCCTTAATCCCGTGACCGGAGAAAAAAAGTAGCACTAAGTCTTCTTTAGCCCGACCTGAAAACAAGGTTTCAATAGCTTCTTGCATTGCTTGCGGATCGACGTTCAGCAGTGGTCTTACCTCATCAAAGCTACCCATTTCTGGATGCTGCAAAACTCGCTGCATCGCCTCCACATCTTTTGCCGCCCCGGGGAGTGGGCTTAAACCTTCTCCATATTCACTCGCCCCAATCAGTAGTGCTACCTTAGCCATCTTGCTACCCTATGCGTTTTTCAGAAATTCCTGTGCTTGCTGCATAGCGAATTCAAATTCTTCCCGGCTACTGGCTTCTAGGTTGATTTCCCTGCCGTCTGGCGTTTTAAGTGCCAGCTTAATTGGTTTGCTACCGAGGCGATCGCCCAAAAATCCCAGCAATTTCTTCAGATTGGCAACACTCACTTCAGCCTGCAACACTCCCAGCAGAAAACCTCCAAATGCCTTTGAGCCAGAGGGTGTTTCTGCAACTCCTACAAGACTGGCTTGTTCAACTTCATCCAAGTCTTTCACCTCTCGCAGCAGATTTCGCGTTTGCTCTTCTATTTCCTCTGCATCTAGGTTGGGTTCATTAAGGGCGATCGTCAGTTTGATGTTAGAATCAGCCATTTTTTACCTCTTAAAATTTTGAATAAGTTTAATGTCAATTTTTTTGAGTTTTTGACTCTTGCTCACTTTGCCCCTCATCTTTTTGGAGAAGTTTAGATGAGTCTGACAAGCGTTAGCTAACCTGTAATAACTGTCATTGAATTGACTTATGCAGTCTCACGAGAGAACCCTGACTCTGTTATAGTTATTTATCATTGGCAATAAGCCAAATCGAAGAACTGTCTTTTTGAAAGCCACGTTATCTTAATGTTTGAAGATAACCTGTGAAAACTCAATTCCCTCTAGACTTCAAAACAAGAATATAGATTTCAGTAAAAGTCTTATTTCTTTTACAAAACTTTACATTAACGGGATCATGATTGCTCGGTAAGTTGCGATTCGCGATGCTGTTGTTCAAACAATTTTGCCCGACTCTTCTTCTGCAGCAATATCTGCTTCTATTTCCTCGCGGTTGGCATGGTAATAGGTAAGTCCAGCATAAATCTGTGCCAAAGTCAACGTCGGATGCCCAATTCGATTGAGGATTTCTTCTGGAGTGAGACCTAGCTTATATCTATTTTTGACCACACCCCGCGAGAAGCTAGAATCTTTGTTGACAAAGATAGAGGCGCTGCTGGTGATGAACAAAAAAGTAACGGCTATATTTGATGGCAATGTTTTACATCCGGATGCACCTTTGGATTTAAAACCGAACACCCGCTATGTCATTACAATTCAAGAGTTAAGCGAACCACCTGTAGTAGGTGATGCTTGGGATGTGCTGGAGGCGATGACGGGAACGATAGAAGCACCGCAGGACTGGTCTAGCGAGCATGACCATTATTTATACGGTACGCCCAAGCGGGAGACAGAAGGCGCGGAATGAGTGATGAGACTATACTTAAAAATATAGTCTTCTGATCAGTTTATTATCAGCATGAGCAATACTAATTTTTGGAAAGCTGCTTACCAGCTATTCAAGCCAGAGGAACCTCTTGCTACACCTGAAGAACTGAAAAATTTTTATGTCCAGAGAGATAATAGCCCAGTAGATAAGCTTGCAAGTTTATTGGCGATGGAAGATGATCCAGCACAATTTTTACTGGCTGGACATCGTGGTGGAGGAAAAACTACGGAGTTGCGGCGACTGCAACAAAAGTTAAATGATAATTACAAAGTTATCTGGATAGATACACAAACGGCTCTTGACCGTTACAATATTGGCTATGCGGAAGTTGTAGTATTAATTGGAACACAAATTGCACTTCAAGCTATTAAGTCTAATTGGCTATCTACCAAAGATAAATTACTAATAGATTTGCAAGAGAGCTTAAAAACTGTAGTTTATCAAGATAAAGATAGCTACACTGAAGGTTTAGGATTGCCAAAATTTCTAGACAACGTAGGACTAAATCTCAAACGCGGTTTAACCAGAGAAGTCACAAAAACTCTCAATGTTCGCCCCTTGTTAAGTGACATTATTAACCAAGTTAATACCATTATTGACAAAGCAGAAAAAGAAGCACAACAAAAATTACTAATTATTGTTGATGGATTGGATCGCCATGATTTAAAAACAGCTTTGGAGATGTTTTCTAGTCCATTGTTGACAGAATTAAAATGTCATATTATCTATTCTATTCCTATTGAGCTACGATATTCTCCAAGCTTTCGTCAGCCGATGGAAAGCTTTCAAAAATGTTTGGATTTACATAATCCTCCGGTTTTTGAATGTGATGAAAATTTATGTCCGACAACTCATCCTAATTCCAGTGGCAGGAAGATTCTCAACGATGTTATTAACAAACGTATTCGTAGTTTAGGTGATAGTTACAAAGGTTTATTTAATCCTGATGCGCTGGAACTCATTTGTGAGAAAAGCGGCGGTGTGATGCGAGATTTAGTTAGATTAGCATGTACTGCTTGTGAAATTGGGTCACGGAATAAATTGATTTTAGTAGATTTAGAAACTGCTCAAGAGGCAGTGCAAGAAGTCCGTAAGGACTATAATTTGAATGACTACCACTATCCTGAACTTGATTCTGTACATTGCACTGGCAAGCTAACAACTAAAACACACAGCTTACCTAACAAAGGTGAATTTATTATTTGTGATGAACTTTTACAAAACAAATTAGTCTTAGGTTACTACAACTCAAGACAGGAATCTTGGTTTGATATTAATCCTATCCTAATTGAGGATTTGCAGCGTTGGCAAGCTGTTAATAAGACTATATAAATTAATATAAAATACGTGTTTTTTCATTAATAAAAAATCATTATATACTGGTTTTCTATATGATTTCTTATGACTCAAAGTATTCTCTGAGCGACTCTGACAAAGCAGAACTAGAGAAATTAGTTAGTGTATTGGAACTTTCCAGTGGGACGACAATTATTTTCGCCATTGCACCAGAGAGTAGTCCCCAGCATCCTGTGGTAAAGAAGCTGCAGGAGTGTTTAGAAACCAGTGAAGAACATTTTCAGTATGACAATTTCTTTTATAGTCAGAACTCGTTTCATAATTTTCTCTATAGCTTAGATGACAGTAAACAGCAGAATTCTCAAGAAGAACGCAAATTAGTGATGGCGTTTGGACTTGATCAGTTACCTACGCCACGCTTAGTGATAGAGATGCAGCGGTTGAATTTAGGTAGAGAAGAGCTATTTGGTAGAAACTTAGTACTCATTTTTTGGTTAAATAAAGCTCAGTTTTTAGATGAGTTTCATCATCGTGCGCCTGATTTTTGGGATTGGCGTGGAAAGGTTGTGCAGTTTGAGACACGTAATCCTTTACTTTATCCTTATTTAGAATGGCTAATTGCTGATAATTCTTATCTTAAAATTAGCGGTGTGATGCAAGTCAATCGCCAAGTTGATATTTTTCTTGACCAAATTTATGTTTCCCTACAAGCGCAACGGCGACAAGAAATTACGGAAACTTTTGAGCGCAGTCAACGAGAAGTTGAGACGATGACTGGGGATAGTTACAGATTGAAGATGATGGGTTCCAGTCTCGATGATTGGGATGAACCTGGTTATTATGATTATGAACCACAGAGTCAAAAAGTCGTATCTGTTTCAAGTGCTAAAACTGTTATACAAAAGGTGGATTTATCCGAAGCAGTGCGGGAGCATCCTTATAGTGTGATTTTGGGTGCTCCTGGTGCAGGAAAAACTACGCTTCTGGGCTACTTAGCGCTGCATTTTGCAACAGCAAAAAGAGATAATCAGGAAACAGTCATTGTTGATGAAGAGAAGAAAGAGTTAGGTAAGACTCTGCTACCAATTTTCTTTCGTATTGCCGACTATGCAGAGCGACTGAAACAACAACCAGACTTGACTTTGCTGGAATATCTGCGCCAGTTCTATCGCCAGTGGGAAGCTGATTTTCAAGCAGAGGAAGAAGTGAGAACTGAAATGGCGCTGCTGTTGTTAGATGCGATGCGTCAAGGACAGTGCTTGATGCTGCTGGATGGATTAGATGAAGTCTTTGACCAAAAAAGCCGCAGACGTATTGTAGAACGTATCAATCAGTTTGTCGAAGAGTTCCCCGCTAACAAATTTGTGATTACCAGCCGCATTGCTGGCTACCACGATGTGCAACTAAGCAGTCGGTTTGCAGAGTTTATTATTGAAGACATGGACGGCGAACAGGTTGAGCGGTTCCTGTATCGCTGGTGTCGAGTGATTGAACAAGAGCAGCAGCCAGATGTTGGTGAGGAGCAATGGCAAAGAAGAGGAGATGAGCAGGCGCAGGACATCTTGAGGGCGATAGAAGATAATGAGGGTGTAAAGCGATTGACGGCGAACCCGTTGCTGCTGACAATTTTGGCGCTGATTCACCGCAATGGCGAACGTCTACCTAACCGTCGGGTGAAACTGTACGAGTTGGCGGTGCAAACATTAACTGAAGATTGGCAACTCGGTAAGAAATTACCTGATGCACCGAGAGTGATGTTAAGGGAAAGCGAGGTTGTACAACTTTTAGCACCCTTAGCATACTGGATGCATGAGACAAAACCTTCCGGTTTGGTGACGCAGGCGGAAGTGGAAGAGAAACTAGCAACCCAGTTGGCGGAAATAAATGATGCTGAGCCTGAGTCGGACTCTATTCGTCAAGCGGTTGCGGAGTTTTTGCGGAAGGTGCGGGAAACCACAGGTTTATTTGTGGAACGTATGCCTGGGGTTTATGGCTTTATGCACCTGACGTTTGAAGAGTATTTTGCTGCTCGTCATATTGCTGGTAATGACCAAAGTGAGATTTTGCGTCTTATTCAGGAACATCTGCATGATCCACGCTGGAATGAGCCTATTTTGTTAGCTTTGGGGTATTACGTTGACCGTTCTCCTTCACAAGTTAAGAAATTTATAAAGAACTTATTTAAGATTATCAATCTGGAAGATGATGAACCTGTGCTGCAACATGGCGAAATAAAAATTAAAAGTTCTTCACCTGATGATGTAAAACTTGTCTGGTTAAAAAAAGATGAATCAGCAAGCAATTTGAGACAATTGGAATTCCAACTGAAAGATTTATTGTTTGCAGGAAAAGTTATTGCTGAAGTTGAAGTTAACATCAGCCCTCTTCGTAAGAAGGTAATTCATCAGTTAGTTCTTACATATCTTGGTGTAGATGCTGATTTTGAAGATGAGATCACTAAAGAACTCCTGAGACTGCTTCGTAAAATTGAGCTTTTTAACCAAAAAACTGAAGTCATAGAGTTCCTGAGACAAAAAGCCAATGATTCAACGCTGTCAGAAGAAATTCGTATCAAGGCAAAAACAGCTATCTTCTATCTTGCTTGTGGTGAATCAGCAGAATTAGTGAATTGTGCTAGGGAAATTGTTGATCAATTAGAGCCTTCACTGTTTTGCAGTATTGCGGATTTCATGGCAGAATTGGGTGAAGAAATGACACCTGCTCTTGAAGCCTGCCGACAGCGGTATAGTCATGATGCAGTATGTCAAAAAACGTTAATTTTCTTCACAGCAATGTCTTATCTTCGGAAAGAGAAATATGACAAAGCAATTGAGATTTTTGGAGAGATAGAAGAGGAATTAGATAGTAGCCTTAGACCATTTGTTTGTTGGGCATTAGCCAAGTGTTATGAAGAGAAGGAAGAGTACGAAAAGGCTGATGGCTATTACAATCGGTCAAAAATGGCTGATTATCCTCAACAAAATAATTTATTTCTTTTCTGGAGAGATTGGGGCGGGTGTCAGAGGTCAGATAAAAAATATGAACAGTCATTAGTTTACTATCGGAAAGCATTGGCTGATGCAAAGGAACTCCTAAATTCTCAAGATGAGGCAAATATTTTCTATAACATTGGGAGAGTATATCAAGATTGGAGTAAGTATGAACAAGCAATTAATTTTTATCAACAAAGCAAGGAACTTTACCAACACTTAGGTCGAGATAAGAATGTAGCCAACCAGTGGAATTGGATGGCTGATTGCTACAGAGAATGGGGGAAGTATGAGCAAGCACTTGAATGCGAAAACCAAAACTTAGCCATTCGTCAGCAGTTAGATGACCAAGCCAGAATTGCCCTTGCTTACTATCAGTTAGGAAGGATTTATCAAGGGTGGGGCAAATACGAGCAAGCTATCAATTCCTATCAACAAAGCAAGGAACTTTACCAACACTTAGGTCGAGATAAGGGTGTAGCTAACCAGTGGTACTATTTGGCTGATTGCTACAGAGAATCGGGGAAATATTCGCAAGCACTTGAATACCAAAACCAATGCTTAGCCATTCTTCAGCAGTTAGATGACCAAGTCAGTATAGCCAGTGCTTACAATCACTTAGGTAGAATTTATCAAGGGTGGGGCAAATACGAGCAAGCAATAAGTTCCTATGAACAAAGCAAGGAACTTTACCAACACTTAGGTCGAGATAAGGGTGTAGCTAACCA
>NZ_CAWUDP010000118.1:0-28001 GCF_963920835.1 Scytonema sp. PCC 10023 | reverse complement strand
TGCTGGGCTATCGATTTTTCAACCCAGTCTTTGGAAAAATGTTGGTAATGACAAGGCTTTTAAGCAAGGGGTTCTCACCCTCGCACTATGCTTTGATAGATTTGCTTGAGATTTTGGTCAAAAGCTGTGGAACGCCAAGCAATGAAAAAACAGCAAACTCGCAAACTCTATAAAAACCCGTTCATTAGGCGCATACTCGTTGGGTTGACTGGATTTATCCTGTTTTTATCACTGTCTGGGCTACCCAGTTTGGCTCGAGATGTACCAGCTAAGTTTCCGTTTTCAAATCCTCAACAGCAACAACCTATTACTACACCCGAACCACCTGTAGCACCTGCTGCTACTGCACCAGGATTAAATGATCCGCAGGAATTTGCAGCTTTCATAGACAATATTTTCAATGAGGAGATATCAAAGTCTCATGTTCCTGGTGCAGTCATTTCTGTGGTGAAAGATGGGAAACTCTTTTTCACCAAAGGCTATGGCTACGCAAATCTAGAGAAAAAAATCCCAGTCGTCCCAGACAAAACACTGTTTCGTGTAGCCTCCCTCTCCAAGCTATTCACAGCTACAGCTGCAATGCAGTTGTACGAGCGGGGACTGCTCGATCTTGATGGCGATGTCAATAAGTACCTCAAAAACTTCCAACTAGAGAACCCTTACCCTGAGCCAGTCAGAGTTGCCCAGTTGATGACTCATACGGACGGTACAACTAAACGCCGGATTTCAATAGCAGCTCGCACCGAAGCCGAGATGAAGCCACTGGGTGATTACTTGGCTAAGTATATGCCACCTGTTGTCTGGCGTCCTGGTGAACTCTACAGCTATTCCAGCCACAGTACTGCTCTGTTGGGATATTTGGTGGAATTGATTTCTGGTCGCCCTTTCGTCCAATACATTGACGAAAATATCTTGCAACCGCTTAATATGCGTCGCAGCACTTTTCTTCAGCCACCGCCGCGAGCTTTAGCTTCGGATTTGGCTGTGGGCTATCAGTATCAAAATGGCAAGTTTAAATCTGTTCCATACCTATATTTAAATATCGCTCCAGCGGCGGCGATGAGTGCAACTGCCACAGATATGGCTCACTTCATGATTGCCCATTTGCTGAACGGTCGTTACGAAAACTCGCGCATTTTAGAGGCGGATACTGTGCGGTTGATGCATGAACAGCACTTTACTCATCATCCCAAATTGCCGGGTACTGGTTACAGTTTTCGTGAACGATTGGAAAACAATATTCGGGCGAGCGGACACCTAGGCAGCTTGCGTGGATATTCTAGCTCGCTCACTCTACTGCCCGACCAAAATATTGGAATTTTTATTGCCACTAACAGCTTCAGTGGGGTGCATGGAAAACTAATGACTCAGTTTTTTGATCACTATTTTCCTGTTACCCAAAAAGGAGCACCTCTCAAAAAGCTTGCTCTTTCCGAGGAGCAACTTAACCGCTTCACTGGCACTTACCGAGATTTGGAATATCCTCGCGACACCTTCGCCAAGCTTACCGCACCGTTTGAGCATATCAATATCAAGAAAGGTGGTAACGGTACTTTGGTGGTTAGTACCCCTGGTTTGTTCTTCTTGGGTAATGCTCCAAAGCTCCGGTTAGTGCCTGTGGAACCGCTGTTATTTCAACGGGTTGATGACGATGCCTTCACTGCCTTTGGCGAAGATAGTAGGGGCAATATCGCCTTTGCATTCAATCCAATTTGGCCCAAGATAGGAGCCTTTGAGTGGGTACCGTGGTATGAAACTATCTGGGTGCAGTTAGGAATTGCTGGCTTTTGTGCAATTGTTTTTCTATCAGCCTGCATTATGTGGCCAATACGCCCTCTGATTCGTCGTCTACGAGGAAAGCCGTTTCAAAAGAAACAGTTTAGCAATGCTTTGGCGATCGCAGGTCTCATTGGTACTCTGAATTTGGTCTTTTTGATTGGCTTGCCTTTGTCGCTTTGGCTCATCGGGGTATGGAAGCTTGTGTATGGTGTACCTACTATCGTAGTTGCCTTACTTTGTCTGCCACTAGTGACTACTGTCCCGACGTTTGTATTAACCTTCTTTGCAGGGTTGGCTTGGATAGATAAGCGCTGGTCTTTAATGACACGCTTACACTACTCTTTGATAGCTCTAGCCGCGCTGGTTTTCATTCCCTTCTTGGCTTACTGGAATTTATTAGGGTTCCAGTTTTAAGCTCAACAAAATCCATTCATGCGGTGTAGCTCAAGGTATCACTCAAGCGTTCTAATTGAAGGCTGGTTTATCAAGTCATTCTTAACTAAAATCAAAGGAAGAGATTATGCCTTTTCGGATTTTAAGCTTAGATGGTGGAGGTATTCGAGGAGTCATTTCTGCCAAAATACTAGCAGCAATTGAAAAGCGAATTCATCAACCTTTGAATGAGTACTTTGACTTGATTGCTGGAACTTCTACAGGCGCAATTTTAGCAGCTGCTATTGCCATAGGACGCAGTAGCGAAGAAATTGTTGATTTATACAAACAAAAAAGCTCAGTCATCTTTCCTTACAGAAGTCGTTTTTCCTTGGCGCGGATTCCTTTAATTTTGAAGTACGGTTTGTCCGCTCCTAAGTTCTCAGACAATGGTTTGATTCAAGTTCTTCAAGAAGCTTTTGGGAATAAAAAGCTTTTTGATGTTCTTTCACCGTTGCTGTTGATTCTTTCTTTTGACACGATTAACCAAGAACCAATTATATTTAAAAGCTGGCGACAAGATAAAGATTATGACAATGTGCCGCTGTGGAAGGTGTGTACCTGTTCGGCATCAGCTCCAACTTATTTCCCAGCACAGAAACTAGACAAAAGAGTAAAAGGTGTCGTGCAAAATGCATCTGCATACACGATCAAGTTGGATGAGAATGCGTCACTAGTTGAGAAAGTATATAATGATACAGCTATTCTCGTGACTAATAACACGGGCAGTGGTCAAGTTCGTACTATTGTCAAGTATGAGGGATTAACTCGGACAGCAAAGATAAATCAAGCTTGGGATATTATTCCTGACGATACCTCTACCTACTTAATTAATTTTTTATACTCAGCCATTGATGGCGGTGTTGCTGCCAATAACCCCTCTGCCAGTGCTGTCGCCGAAGCATTGAGACTAGGATATGCAATTGAAGATATTACCGTACTTTCAATAGGAACAGGCGATCGCCCTTGGCGGGCGCTCCGCGCCATCGCACGCGGATCATTCCTTATCAAAAAGCACGAGAATGGGGTCTAATAGAATGGGCACAGCCGCTGACTGGTGTCTTGTTTGATGCTTCATCAGACGTTTACGAGTACATCACCAAGCATATAATGCGCGATCGCCTCTTACGCTTACAATTCAAACTGGATCGACAGTTAACGGGGCAACCTTTAAGCGATGACATTGATGATGCAAGTGAAGAGAATATCAATAATTTGATAGAAGCAGCAGAGGTTTACATTAACCAACCGCAAGTGCAAGCACAATTGCAAAAATTTTTACAGATTAGTTAATAGCCAAAAGTGATTTGTCATTTTTTTCTGATTTTTTATACATAGTAAAAACTGTATTAATAGCTTAAATTTTAAGAATTACACTATCTACATTTTGAGACAGAAAATCAGTTTTTTACAGGACAGTAATTTGAAATTAACAACATTTGAAAGTAGTACCTAAAAATATGCAAAGACCACGTCCCAGTAACATATTGATACGTGCCTTCGTATTGATTTTCGTTAGCCTAGCTATTTTCGTAATCGGCACAATAATTTTTAATGCTAGTCAACAACCTGAAGAACTTGGAGAACCTGAGCAGGGATTCTTAAAGTAACAACGTCAACAAAAGGATAAAATTTATCCACGAAATTTCCACTATCTATCAATAACCTTTAGTCAAAGCATAAAGGAGGTAGTCCTTATGAAACTCTCATTCAAATTATTTGCTGGTCTTGCTAGTGCTGTAGGTTTTGCATTTGGAACTCAAGTTCCTACCCTAGCGCAAGTCACCTCTACCCCAAGAGCTGTTCCTACTCCTAATATCAATAACGTGCCTGCGTCAGCCCTACCTTTCTTCACCAGTGCAAACACTATTGTTGTACCCCGTGATTCCCAGTCCATGACTGCTGGAGAGGTTGTGTCCTTAAGTCCATCATTCGAGATGCTCAACTCTCTTTTGCGAGTTGCTGGACAAAACTCCGATCTCATCTATCAAATCAATAATGATGATAACTCTTACAGAGTTTATGCTCCTACCGATGAAGCTTTTGCAGCTCTTCCAATCGGCACTGTTAAGCTGCTAGTACAACCGGAAAATCGAGACTTACTCAAACAAATTCTTTCCTATCACATTAGACAATCAGAAGGAGAAGAACCTGCTATTGGAGTCACTTCTACCCCTAATGATCGGTCTTCAACCCTATCTCAAGAGCCTGGATTAACTGGAGAAGTAAATGAAGGGTTAGATGCACAAACCTCTGAGGAGTTAGTAAGGTACCAAGCTCGTGTCATCGGTACACCCCTTCGAGTAGATAACGGTGTTATCTATCCTATTAATCGCTTGCTGATCCCACCCGAACTGCAAACTCAGCTGAATTTCAATCCTGAAACTACTCAGTCTACTACAAGGAACTAGATTTCTTCTATGTTTAGGGTGATCACCAGAGGCGATCGCTCTAGACTTTAGCTAGAGCTTGATTTAATCAAATGGCAATGAAAATGCGGCGAAATATAGCGGGAAAGGCCTGCCGTAGGCATAGGGTGAGAAAGGTTATAGAGTAAGCTTTTTGACAACTCCAAATGGTAGCTGGATTTCCGCCGATGTGTACTAGGCTTTGCCCAATCGCCGCAAGGCGTGTGCTCCGCGCCATCGCAAATTCACAACTGGAGTCGCATATGGTTAAGATGTCTTCCTCTAAATATGTTATCTTCGATGCCCATTTACATGGCGTTAATTTTATTCAGCAAACTGACGGCTTTGACGCTTTACTTCGAGAGATGGACAAAGCAAATGTAGAAAAATGCATAGTTTTTGGATTGCCAGTTTCCAAACAATGGCCCGAGTGGGAGAATGAAGAACCAACCTACTATCTTTCTAACGAAAGTCGTTGTTATTACTACTCGCTGACAGATGCAATTATTGCTCAAGCATACATGAATCTAACTCCTGAGAATAGGAAGCGTATTATTCCTCTCATATGTGGTTTTTCGCCTGTAGATAGATATGCAATTAAACATATTGAACGGATTATGGACTTGTATCCTAGCGTTTTTAAAGGCATTGGTGAAATTCTTTGCAGGCATGATGACCTGACTAATCTAACCTATGGACAACCAGCACGAGTTAATCATAAAGCTTTGTTTCCGATATTTGACTTTGCAGGCCAACATCAGCTTCCTATTTTAGTTCATCAAAACGCTACGTCGGTTGGTCGTACAAATCAACTGTCTTATACTGATGAAATTATTGAAATGCTTGAGCATTTTCCTCATACCACGCTGGTGTGGGCGCACTGTGGCGTTTCCCGTCGGGTGAAGATAGAAACATTACATGAAGTCATAGACCATCTTTTATCCAAGTATCACAATCTTTATGTTGATTATTCCTGGCTGATCTTTGATAATTATATTTGTCCTCAGGGACAACCTGATAAGAATTGGCTCAAATTAACCGAAAAACATAGCCACAGAATTTGTTTAGGTTCAGATATATTTGGTCACTTTGAAAGCCTTTCAGAACGTTTGGGAAGATATACACCATTTCTGGATTGTTTAAGCAAAGAAACTTGTGAAAACGTTTGTACAAAAACTGCTGAACGGCTTTATGCATCTGTCTGTGCTGTGTAATCTTTATTTTCAGATGAGGGCAGATGAATATTGTTTCTAAAAAGCTAAAAAAGTACCGTTTTCTTTTTCTTATAATTTCTGCTATTCCTTTTTTGGTTTATAGCATCAGTATTTTGCGGTTGACTGTAGCCTATCATCAAGCACCTCGTCCTCAAGCTATTTTGATGCTAGGGGGTAGCCCAGTTCGACCAAAGTTTACAGCTCAATTTGCCCATAAATATCCTTCACTAGACATCTGGGTTTCTTCTGGTTTGCCTCCTGAGCAAGTGCGTCCCATCTTTCAGGAAGCCAACATATCAGAAAAACGGATACATCTTGATTACGAAGCTGTTGATACAGTGACTAACTTTACTACCCTAGTCGATGACTTCAAGCGCCTTGAGATTCGCCATCTTTACCTAATTACTTCTGATTTTCATATGCCACGAGCTAAGGCAATTGCCGCCATTGTCTTGGGTAGCCAAGGGATTGCTTTTACACCTGTTACTATTCCAACTGAAAGGTCATCAGAACCCTGGTTATTTATCCTGCTTGATAGCGGTCGTGCATTGTTTTGGTTGTTGACTGGATGTACCGGAGCTAGTCTAAACGCTTACTTTTCTTATGACCAACTAGAAAACTTATTAAGTGCGGATAAACAGAGTTAGGGTAAGTTATTAGGATAAATTGTATCATATTTTTTTGAAATAGGATGAATATGAAACATTTTTTTAGTTGTATGAGAGCAAAATGGGGATTGCAATACTTTCAGGAAAAGTTGGTGTAGTGATCAACCTCACAGTCCATCTTGGCGGCAGAATTTAATCAGTGAGTTTATAAAGGGTTTTGGATATGAATTACCGATCCTTAGAAACTGTCATAGCCAAGTTGCGCTCTTGTACTTATCTTGTGGGTAAGCAATCAATATGGCTGCAAGTCGCATTGGGAACTGTGAACACCTGTCTCATACCTGTTTTGACCACCCATCCTGCCTTAGGTGCAGAACGTATTGAGCTATCCTACGGCATCTTGGAGCGGTCTATCCCTATTCATTCTCTCGAAGTCTATGCTAAGACTGGCAAAGTGGATGATAACCTAGCTGCATATACACAATACGTAAGTTCTCAAGAACTCACTCAGCTACGGCAGATTTTGCTGACTCGTGTTCCGTTAAATACAGTAGAAATTTCACAGTTTCTTTACACGCCAATTGGCGAGAGATTATTAAAACGTCTGGGAGAATTCATTCAGACGGAATCTCGCCTATCAGGGTTCTACGCAATTCGAGCAGCGCTGATTCTGGCGGCGGCAGATCCACAAGGTTTAACGCTGTTGAATGTACTACGCAAGTTTCCTTCAAGTGCGATTTCAATTAATTTAACCCGCAGTCTGAATATTGCCCAAGCGTTCCAGACTCTAGTCAATCAAACTCAAAATGCGATCGCACTGATCAACCAGCAATCAACCGTTGCAGCAGCCACTCCCCCTGGACTAACTGCCCTTTCGGTGCCAAACTTGCAACAACCGGGGCGCTTTACTTGGCAAAAGCTAACCATCACGCTCAATGACTTATCTCGTAACCGCACCTTTCCCGCCGACATTTACCTGCCACGAACTTCAAACCCTCGCCCAGTCATTGTTATCTCCCACGGACTTGGCTCTGACCGGACAAGTTTTGCTTACCTGGCTCGTCACCTTGCTTCTTATGGCTTTGTGGTTGCTGTTCCAGAACATCCGGGCAGTAATGCACAACAGCTGCAAGCACTATTGGAAGGTACAGCGGATCGAGTGACTAGACCCAGAGAATTTATTGACCGACCATTGGATGTCAAGTATCTGTTGGATGAACTGACTCGCCTATCTAGGTCTAACCCAGCATTTGCGGGACGTTTGAATCTGGAACAAATTGGTGTTGTGGGGCAATCGTTTGGTGGATACACAGCATTAGCATTGGCAGGAGCACCGATAGATTTTCAGCAACTCAAAAAGAACTGTCCAGCCTTGGAGGACACACTCAATATTTCGCAATTGCTTCAATGCTTAGCTGTGCGTTTGCCACCGTCTCAGTATGACCTGTTTGACCCACGGGTGAAGGCAGTCATTGCCATTAACCCTGTTGACAGCAGCATTATGGGGCAAGCCAGTCTCAGCCAAATCAAAATTCCAGTCATGATTGTAACTAGCAGTGCCGATACAATTGCTCCAGCTTTACTGGAACAGATTCAACCCTTCACTTGGTTAACAACACCGAATAAGTATTTGGTGCTAATTAACGGCGGCACACACTTTTCCACTATCGCACAATCACCGAACGCAGCTATTCCCGTTCCCACAGAGGTTATTGGTCCCAGTCCTGCCTTGGCGCGTAGCTACGTTCAAGCTTTGAGTGTTCCCTTCTTCCAAACCCACGTCGTCGAGCAGCCAAGTTACCGTCGCTACCTGAGCGCAGATTACGTCAATGCTATCAGTCAGGAGCCACTGCCGCTCTCGTTGGTTAAATCTCTCACCCTCACTCAGCTTGAACAAACCCTTAACGCTGTTTCTTTAACATTAACCCACTAGCGGATTTCTATGTTACATCGACTGCGGTGGCAAAACGAACTGGATGGCATTGGAGAGCAATATGAGCGATGGCGCGGCGCGATGGCGCTTTTCTCCCGCCAAGGGCGATCGCCAAAGCAAGGAACTTCCAAAGAATAGACATCAGTGTTAAATCAGCAAATATTGTCTAATCTTGAATTAAACTTTATCATCCCTAGTTGAGTTCGCTCTAAGGGACAAAGACAAAATAAAATGCAGAACGCCTGAATGGATTTTGTCGAGCTTAAAACCTATTTCTTAAGTAGTACTTTTTGTGAGCATTCCTAATTTCCACGAGTTTTCCACTTTTGCCAGTTAACTTAAAACTATATCTTCCACCTTTCTTTGTTGAGCATCCATATTTAGGCATTCGTTTAGTTGAGCTAACTCCTGATATTCCATAGGTATTCAACCAAAGTAATATTGGTTTTAAGGGAAATCAAAGTCGAGGAGTTTTCATTGTAAAAGTGGATCAAAACTCTTTTGTGATCTGCCCAACGCAGTACAAGCGCAAATGACTAAGCTTGAATGTGAGAAGCTAATTATATAGTCGAGCTTGACACTTGGAACGTGCGATAGATATTAATTTGAGTAGAATACAATACAGGAACAATCGCAAAATGGTTCTTTACAAACTTGAGGATTTTGACGCAAACTACCAAGGCTATTTTGGCGGTGATGACATCAAGGGTTATGATGTCTATTCAGATAGAGATGATGAAAAAGTCGGCACCGTTAAAAATATATTAGTTGACGAGTCAGGTCATTTCCGGTATTTGGTCGTTGACACTGGTTTTTGGATCTTGGGAAAGCAAGTATTACTACCAGTAGGTCGTACCCGAATTGACCAAGGCGATCGCCGTGTTTATGCCGTAGGGTTCACTAAAGAGCAAGCAAAAGATTTGCCTGAGTTCAGCGAAGACCTGAGAATTGATTACGATTATGAAGAGCGAGTGCGGGGAGTTTATCGCACTCAACGTTTAGAGGCATCAGCACCTTTAGAGGCATCGGCTCCTTTAGATGCACCTGCGGCACCTATACCCTACAAAGCTCCTGAGACACAGGCTACTCCGGTTGCGGCTAGAAATGTTGATTATGATCGCAATGCATACACCTACCAAGAAGAGCCGGATCTGTACCAGATGAATGAGCAGGATCATCAAACGCTCAAACTCTACGAAGAACGGCTGGTTGCCAATAAAACCCGCCACAAGGCTGGAGAAGTAACAATTGGCAAACACGTTGAAACAGAAACAGAACGGGTTTCTGTACCAGTAGAAAAAGAGCGAGTCGTGATTGAGCGAGTGACTCCAGAAAACGCTTTTCAACCTGTTTCTCCTGGGGAAGCTGCTTTCCGCTCTGGAGAAGTCGCACGTATGGATATCTACGAAGAGAAGCCTGATATTCACAAACAAGCCGTCTTGCGTGAAGAAGTCAGAATCAGGAAACAAGTAGAGCAAGAAATGGTTAGCTCAGAAGAACAGGTTCGTCGAGAAGAGCTAGATGTGGATACCGAAGGTCGTCCAATTGTAGATAAAAATAGGTGACGAATTCTCAAATCACACATTAAAAGAACGCTCTTAATGGGGTTTTAAGTAGTAGTTACAGCACATTGCAAGTAAATGAAGTACAACGCTGTTGTCTAAAAGCCAGACATAGAGGCAATTTTACTTCTGACTTCTGACTTCTGACTCAGGAATTGCTGCTGTATTAGTTCACCATTACTTCACAAAAGAAAGGGAGATTTCACCGTGCTACGTGTTAATTTGTTCAAAATGATTGGAGTTGCCACTCTCACATTGTCCACGGCAATTATGCCCTTAACTCTGCCTGCTACGGCTCAAGTTGAACCCGGCGTTGGAGGACCATATGAGCAGACAGGAATTTATGAAGATGACGATTTCGATTGGGGTTGGCTGGGATTAATTGGTTTGGTTGGTCTATTTGGTTTGGCTGGAAAAAGCCGTCGCCAAGAACCTACTGCTTATCGTGAACCTGATACAGTCCACACTGGCTATAGAGATTAGTATCTCCCAGTTTATTAATCTAGAAATTGGTTCTTGGGACGTTTCCAAATTATGGAAACAAGGCTGCGAGTTCTAATATGTCAGTAACCAAAAGAAAGCCTTAGCTCACCTAAGGCTTTCTCTGTATTATTGGATAGAGGTAGTAGTTTTTTAATAACTACTGTTTTCTTACTGTCTGAGGTAGACCCACCCCTAGAACTCAAAGAGAATGTGACCAATAGTAAGTTTAAGCGGATGTTTTGATTGAGAAATAGACTTAGTAAAAATTGTGTTCTCAATTGTGAGCTGATCCGTAATGGCAGCTTTGTTCAGGCATTGTGGAAAACTAATGGAACAATTGCCCTGGCACTCTTTGCTGTAGTTCTTCCAGCATGCACTCCGTCACCTGGTCCTAAGGCTGGCACAACGGTAAGTGAAGTCGTTAACGCACCAAATGCCGACCTCATAGGCAAGACCGTTACTGTCAGTGGAGAAGTCGAAAAAATCCTTGGTCCGAAGGCATTCACAATTGAAGGTAATAGACTGTTTAACGACCCAGAGGTACTGGTCGTGAATGCTACAGAATCTCCTATAGTCAAGGACAGCCTCGTTCGGGTGACAGGCACAGTTCGTCAGTTTTTGCGATCACAAATCGAGAGTAAGTTCGATTTGGACTTGGCTCAGGAGTTTGAAGTGGAATTCAGAGGTAAGCCTGTGCTTATCGCTACGACAGTAGTTCTAACGCCCCGTCCAGGTGAAATCGCCGAGGAACCAAACCAATTCATAAGCAAGACAGTAACCGTTAGTGGCAAAGTTGCAAAAGTCATCAGCCCAAATGCATTGACACTCGATGACAAAGAGCTTGTTGGCGGTAAAGAGTTGCTAGTTATTGGTGCTATTCCAGCAGCAGGCTCCATTGATGAGGGCAAGACTGTCCAGGTGATCGGCTCAGTTCGCAAGTTCGTTACAGCAGAGATCGAGAGAGACTTCGATTTTGACTTGCAGCCCGATCTGGAAGTGGAATATGAGGGCAAACCCGTAGTGATCGCTCAGTCAAGCCAAACGATGGAATAAGTTGGCAGACAAAGCTACCACCCGCAGACTCATTAGATTATAATCCGACGATACCGCGCTAGTACCAGCATATGGATAGCATAAGCTACGAGACCAACCGCGACAACACCCAAAATCCACTGACCCAAAGTTTCTTGTGCCAGCGTTTGCAGAGCACCACCCAGTCCTTGGACTTCGTCTGGATCGGACTGAACAGCAGCTTGAATCACAAGAAGGCCGATGATGCCGAAAGCAATGCCACGTGCAGCAATACCAAATCTGCCGATGCGCGTCGCCCATTTTACCTGGGCATTGGTCATCTCGTCCAATTTGAACCGTTCACGGAATTCAGCAGTGTAAGCTCTATACACATAGGAAAAACCCACGCCTAGTACAATCGCCCCAACAATTCCGACTAGCCATTGACCGAAGGGCTGTGCAAGCAAGCGCGCCGTCCAGTCTTGCCTCCAACTACTGTTGTTACCTTCCGAACCAACAACGAGCTGCACCGCAGTCAGGGCTAAACCTGTGTAACTCAGACCACTGAGCGCGTAGCCAAGGCGCTGTACAACTCTCTTCGCATCTGTATTTTGGTGTTCAGGATCTATAAATGCTTGAGTGAAACGCCAGATTGCGTAACCAATGAGACCAAAAGCAACCACGCTCAGCAAAAATTTTCCAAACGGCTGCGTAATGATTGTTTGGAGAGCACCACTCGTGCCAGTTGTTTTGCTACCGATGCCAAATCCCACAGGCAGCGCTAGCAACCCGACGATAAAGTAGACCCCCCCTTTAGCCGCATAACCGAACCGTGCGAGTCGCTCAATCCACAGGTTGACAGCCATTTGTATAGTCGTTTGTTCTAAAATTAGTACTCAACGCTCAACTGCTAGTTTAGTCGCAAAGTCAACCAGTTATTTTGTATCTGCTGAAGCACAATACGAGCCACCAGAACTTTGAGGGATAGCCAAACATTTTGAGATAACAGAATTAGAGAAATTAGACTAATCCCTAAGGTAGCTCCAATTTCAGAAACCAAACCAAACACCCTGGCTATCACTGGTAAGAGTAATGGAAAGGGTATTTGTTGGTCTCCCAGAAATTGATAATTCTGGCTTTGGAAATCGTAGAAAAAAACGAGCAACAACTACTCTGTCTCAGGTTAGAGTGTCTATTCAATTATCTGGATAACGAATGACGAGCTTATCTACTACCACAATGACTCCTGTGGTATGGGAAGCTGTGTTATGCACTGCTCGCCACGCTGCCCAATTAGGAACAAAACCTGTTAGGGAAACTCTACCATTCTCTACTATCACGTTTACATCTCCAGCTTCTACATCCATGTTGCGTTCCACGGCATTCCCAATGCATTTTGCAATCTCCTCATCTTGAGCTTCCTTGGTAGGTATAACCGCTAGTTCATTGACAACATCAATAACCCCAGCGATCCCGTAGGCAATATCTTGTGCCTGAAATTTCTTCCAAAAAGCATCCACTACGCCTTGCAGAGTTAGAAAACCTCCAATAACGCTGACATTAATCTTACTAGCGTCAATATCTGCGTTCCAAGTAAGAGCATTCGTCACATTTAATGCGATTTCTTCATCTGTAGGGAGAGAGGTCATAAGTGGATACTGCACCTCTAGTTGATTATCTATTTCAATTATTCCCGCAACCTCTCTCACATCGTCCTTGACGATACGTTTGGCTTTGTAGCTTGACACTGTACCTTTGAGGGTTATTTTGCGATTCTCAACTATTACATTAACTTCAGCTACGTTCACACGCTCGTCCCAGCGAAGTTTATCCACGACTATAGTTTTAAGTTCCTCGTCTGTCATTACAGTCATAAATACACCTGTTTGTTGTTTTCTCATCTGTACAGCAATAGTGATAGCAATTTGCACAAATAGTACGTCAGTACGTCTCGCATTAGGTTGTGCACTCAAGTAAAACTGCGATCAAGCAAAGATGAAAGGAGGAAATTTAATTGATATTGCTTAGGTAGAATAAAGGTTTAGCCTGTAAACTCGACTCTCTGATAAAAAGCCTCTAATGACAGCAATACCGAAGAAGGAAAGCAAAGGCATCTCTTTCCGCCATTAATAGAGCAATACCCAAGTATCCAAGGGAAGAAATAACATTAGTAATTCTGTTAAGCATCAAGTTTGCTTATCGCCTCCACTGTTAAAGTTAAAAAGCGCATCAGTTAACAACGGCAATTTCGTACTCAAAAACCTTCACTTGATATTTATCCGAAACATATGCCTGCTTTACTTGCTGCAATTTTTAATTCGTCAAACTCACGTTGAGCTTAAGTCTCAATAGTGGAAAACTGGTGGAGAACGTGATCCAATATATGTTGCATAGGAGTGTGGTCAACTTAAGGCTTGCTGTCATCCTTAGCTATTCAAATTGAGTTAGTAGCACTATCTCTTTAGTATTATTTTGGAAAACAAGCTTGAATTCTCCACGAGTTTTCCACTATTAAGGCTTATCTTCAAATTGTATACAGTTCATCAGTCCTTCAATTAGGTTGAAACGCTTAATTTTATATGAAAACATGATTTTTTCATATAAATATTTATTTTGTAGAAAAATTATTTATTCAATAATTAATTATAGTTTTTATTGAATAATTTTTTGAATGATAAATAAGCTATATTAGTAGTTTTTATATATTTCAAGCCATAATAATAAGCTTTAAAATTTTCTTAACACAGTAGTCATGGGATTGTGTGAAGCTACTTTATTCATATTTATTGAATTTTATCTTTTATTAAGAAAAAGTAAAAGTAAAATTATAGTCAAAAAATGACAAGGAGATAAGAAAAATGGCTATCTTTAAACAATTGATTTCTGTGCTTTTTCTTGGAGCAATGTTAGCACTTGCTACTGGCTGTGAAGGACCTGAATATGAAGAAAACGATCGCCTGGGTATAGTTCCAGAAAACAGCAACTTACTTGCAGCAACAAGCGTGACACCTTCTAGATAAACATGATTGTTGCAACCATTGGCAATGTATTGCTGTGGCTGCATTGAGTAAATCGGTCATGCCTTGGACTTTAGAAACTAGTTCTAAAAGCAAGCAAAGATGGCACAAAAATGAACAATAAAAATAATCACACTTCTTCAGTAGAGACATCTAACAAGCAGAGTGAGGGCAGCAATCAACAGATACCGCAGCCACCAAAGGGTTGGCAACGCTTTTTGTGGTTGGGACCAAGTTTTTTGTGGATGCTCTCGGCAGCGGGTTCAGGAGAGTTGCTGTTTACACCTAGAATCGCCGCTCTCTACGGCTATTCTCTGCTGTGGGCGCTGCTTGCCGCTGTTATCCTCAAATGGTTTATTAACCGTGAAGTGGGTCGCTTTTCAGTTTGCACCGGCGCAACGATACTTGAAGGCTTCAAGCAAATTCCCGGTCCGAAAAACTGGGCAGTCTGGCTGATTTTGCTGCCGCAGGTGTTTGTAGCAATCTCTACCGTTGCGGGACTCGCAGGTGCTGCCGCCACAGCACTGATTTTAATGACAGGGGGAACTGTCCAAATGTGGACGGTGATTATTATCCTTGTAACGGCGGCGATCGTCCTTTTAGGGCAATACTCTGTAGTTGAAAAGATTTCTTCCTATGTGGGTATCGCCCGTACACTGGCAGTGGTAGTTGCGGCAATTTTTGTCTTCCCCAACATTCAACAACTGGCAGGGGGTTTAGTCCCTCAAATCCCTAATAACGTGCAATATCAGGAAATTCTGCCTTGGCTGGGTTTTATGCTAGCAGGGGCAGCAGGATTGATGTGGTACTCCTATTGGGTGGAAGCTAAAGGGTACGGCGCTGCTGGTATCAAGGGGCAAGAGGGGATTGACCCTAAGCAACTAAGTCAGGAGCAAAGAAAAAAGCTGCGTGGCTGGATTTCTCTAATGACCTTCTCCAACACCTTAGCGGTGGTTGGTGCGCTATTGGCAGCACTATCTTTTCTGATTCTTGGTCGAGAGTTGCTGCGTCCAGAAGGGTTGGTGCCAAAAGAAAGTCAGGTTGCCGAAACCCTGGGTCGTCTGCTGGGCGATTTGTGGGGACCCTTAGGCTTCTGGTTTATGGTGGCGATCGTTTTTATCACCTTCTGTAGCACCACGCTTTCAGTAGAAGATGGCTTTGGGCGGATGTTTGCCGATGGTACGCAGATTATTTTACAAGGGTTTGGGGTACGGGGTCGCTGGACGAACGAAAAGTTCTTGCAACGTTTCTACATAGTGGTGCTTCTGGCAGTGCTGCCCATTGCCATCTACCTGTTCTTTGGCGAACCTGTCGGCTTGCTGCAAACAGCAGGAGCAATTGAAGCTGCTCACATCCCCATCGTCACGGGACTGACCCTATACCTGAACTACCGGATGTTGCCCAAGGAATTGAGCCCGTCGAAGTTTACGTTTGGTGCAACGGCTGTTGCCGGAATTTTCTTCGCTGTATTTGCGGTTATCTACCTTTACCAGCTACTCAGTCAGTAGTCAGTAGAAGCTCGCCCTATGTCGGCAGTTTCGAGTCAACTTGACAGGAGGTAAGTTACCTGTGATCACCTCAACCACTGGGAAAAGCGCAACTATCAAATTGGTGTTGTTGGTTAACTGTAACTGAAGCTTATTGTTATGACTCTAGCAACTAAATCACTTTCTAACCGCATTGCCGTAGTTTTCGACTTCGACGATACTCTTGTGCCGGACACTGTCGATAGTCTGCTCAACAGCTGCGGTATTGACGCTCTTCAATTTCGCGCCCGACGTATTCAACCACTGATTGACAGCGGTTGGGACAAGATTCTTGCCCGATTCTACGCTTTGATTGAGGAATCACAGCGACAAGGCAACAAAATTACACAGGAATATTTTGCCTGGTTTGGTCAACAATTAGCTCCCTTTGATGGGGTGTCGGAAATGTTTGATCGTCTGCGACAGCTTACTCATGAACTTAATCCAAAAGTGGAAGTTGAGTTTTACTTAATCACCTGCGGGATGGTAGAAATTGCCCGTCATAACTGCATCGCCCCTAACTTTAAAGCAATGTGGGGCTGCGAGTTTCACTATGGCAAAGACGGCGGAATTGAGTTTCTTAAGAAGATTGTTACCCACACCGAAAAAACTCGCTATCTGTTCCAACTGGCTAAAGGGATTGAGCATCATAAAGATGATGGTCAAACGTTTGTTTATCGGGATGTGCCACAGGAGGAATTACACGTCCCACTGACGCAGGTGATTTATGTTGGAGATGGAGCGTCTGACATTCCCTGCTTTTCCTTGTTGAATCAAGAGCAGGGAGTAGCGATCGGCGTTTACAAAAACCGCACCCCACAGGATTGGGGGCGAGAGTTAAACATTACCCAAAGTCAGCGAGTAGTCAACCTAGCGCCTGCTGACTATAGTGAAAATTCTGAACTGATGCAGTCACTGATGCTAGCCCTAGAGAGCGTATGCAAACAGATTTCTCTGCATCAATTGAGCGTGGGTGAATAGAGAAATTTTGCAAGCGCAAATTTGAACTAAGGAGATTCGATTATGAGTAACCCAATTGGACAAACAAGGTGGGCAATAGCTGAAGGTTACATCCCTGCTTATAGCCAAGGACCCGAACCCCAGTTTACCAGCCATGAAACTGCCTGTCTGCTGAATACTTCAGACCAAGATGCCCATGTGGAAATCACAATTTACTTCAGCGACAGGGAACCCATCGGTCCCTACCGCATCACCGTTCCTGCAAGACGCACCCAACACCTGCGTTTCAACGACCTGACTGACCCAGAACCCATTCCACGCGATACCGACTACGCCAGCGTCATTGAATCTGATATTCCGATTGTCGTCCAGCATACTAGACTTGATTCCAGACAGTCTGAGAATGCTTTACTCAGCACCATTGCTTACGCCAGCAGCCGTTAGAAATACAGAACTATGCAAAATTTGTGGTATAAAAATGCAATTGTCTACTCTTTGGATGTCGAAACATTCATGGATTCAGATGGCGACGGTATAGGTGACTTTCAAGGACTTACTAAGTGTTTGGATCACCTATCAGGACTAGGGATTACCTGTCTGTGGCTGTTGCCGTTTTATCCCTCTCCCAATCGGGACAACGGCTACGACGTGATGGACTATTACAATGTTGATCCACGACTGGGGACGCTGGGAGACTTCGTGGAGTTCGTTCATCAAGCCAGCGAACGAGGTATTAGGGTGCTTATTGACCTAGTAGTTAATCATACATCCAATCAGCATCCCTGGTTCCAAGCGGCTCGTGACAAAAATTCCAAGTACCGCGACTACTATGTGTGGTCTGACAATCCGCCCAAATCTAACCCAACACTCCTCGCCTTCCCCAATGTGGAGGAGAGCATTTGGGAGTACGATGAACAGGCAGGAGCTTACTATCTGCATCACTTCTACAAAGAACAGCCAGACTTAAACATTGCTGAAGAGGCGGTACGGGAAGAAATCCGTAAAATCATGGGCTTCTGGCTGCAACTTGGGGTGTCTGGCTTTCGCATTGACGCAGCCCATTTTTTGATTAACCCAATTGGTATCAAAGAAGCGGAGCATACTGAGTTGCAAAGCTTTTTGGGAGAAATGCGAGAGTTTCTTTCATCGCGTCGTGGTGATGCGGTGCTGCTGGCAGAGGCAAATGTGGAGCCGGACAAAATCCCTTTCTACTTGGGCAAGGGCGACAGAATGCACCTGCTGTTCAGCTTCCTGCTAAACCAATATATGTTTCTGGCTCTGGCGCGTCAAGAATCCGCAGCACTGCGTGACGGACTCAAGACACTACCTGATATTCCCCACATCTGTCAGTGGCTCAACTTTGTGCGTCACCATGACGAACTGACGCTTGATCGTATCAGTCAGTCTGAACAAGAGGAAATTTTCCAAGCGTTTGCTCCTGATAAGAATATGCAAATCTTTGGGCATGGCATTCGCCGTCGCTTGCCACCGATGTTAGGGGGCGAACGCCGTCGGATAGAACTCACTTACAGTTTGCTATTCAGTCTGCCTGGTACACCTCTGCTACGCTATGGCGAAGAAATTGGCATGGGTGACGATTTATCGCTTGAGGGTCGAAACAGCGTCCGCACGGTGATGCAATGGTCAGATGAACCGAATGGTGGCTTCTCCACCGCTCCACCGGATACCCTTGCCCGATCGGTCATCAAAGAAGGAGACTACGGGTATAAACAAGTTAATGTTGCTGCCCAACAACGCGATCCTGCTTCGTTAATCAACTGGATGGAGCACCTGATCCGCATCCGCAAGCAGTGCCCGGAGTTCGGGAGGGGGAAGTGTCACATTCTTGACACGGATGATCCGAGCGTTTTTGCCCACTGTTGTGAGTGGAAAGGTAAGGCGGTGATTGCCCTCCATAATTTATCTGATAGGGCGTGTATCGTTAAGTTGCAATCAAGTGAGTACAAACATTTGATTGATTTATTTGGCGATCAGCTTTGCTGGTGCCCCTTGGGCAATCGCGCTCCGCGCAGCACCACAAGCGGCGATCGCCAGTATGAATGTCTCAACGGCGATTCTCACTCCATCCCATTAGAAGCATACGGCTATCGCTGGTTTCGGGTTAACCGTATGCGTTAGTAAATCATTCCCCTACCCAAAATGCAATGATAGGAGAAATTCACATGGTAAAGATTGGTTATCATGTTTCCCACGAACAGTTCAAGCCCAGCGAATTGCTGAAGTATGTCCAAATGGCAGAACAAGCAGGCTTTACCCTTGCCCTGTCTTCCGACCACTTCCACCCCTGGAGTGAACAGCAAGGACAAAGTGGCTTCGCCTGGTCATGGCTGGGTGCAGCGATGCAAGCGACTCCAACGCTTTCTTATCGGGTTGTCTGTGCTCCTGGTCAGCGGTATCATCCCGCTATCATCGCTCAAGCTGCGGCAACTTTGGCAGAGATGTTTCCCAACCGTTTCTGGCTGACAGTAGGTAGCGGTCAGGCACTCAACGAACAGATCACCGGAGAGAAATGGCCCTGTAAGAGCGATCGCAACGCCCGCCTTAAGGAATGCGTAGATGTCATCCGCGCTCTTTGGGCAGGAGAGACAGTTACGCATCACGGTAAAGTGTGCGTTGAAGAAGCAAAGCTTTATACCCGTCCTGAGGTACCACCCCTCATTATTGGTGCAGCTATCACTACCGAAACTGCACAATGGCTTGGTGGTTGGGCAGATGGACTGATTACGATTTCTCGCCCACCGGAAAAACTTAAGGAAGTGGTTGATGCTTTTCGCCGGGGTGGTGGGGAAGGCAAACCGATGATTTTGAAAGTGCAGCTTTCCTACGACCGCGATGAGGAGACAGCGCGACAAAAAGCGCATGAACAGTGGCGCAATAACATCTTTAAAAACATCGTAATGACCCAATTGCGAACTCCTCAGCAGTTTGATGCTGCTGGGATGTTTGTACAGCCAAAGGAACTATATAAACACGTCCGCATCTCGCCAGACCAAGAGCAGCATATCGAGTGGCTGCAAAAGGATATTGAGATAGGATTTGATGAACTCATTCTGCATAACGTTAACCCAGAGCAGCAGCAGTTCATTGAGGTATTTGGCGAAAAGGTGTTGCCAGTGCTGACATAAAGCAGATTTTACTAAGAAGAATTGTCATCATGAAAAAGAGTGGTTGGCAAAAATTTTTAACCTTAACGACTTCACTAGTGTTAACTGCAACGGTTTTTGCAACTCCCTGTTTCGCTGTTAATACAGATAAACCTCAGGGGATTCAATCTTCTGGCTCAGAAAGGGCATTGCAAAAAAACCAGGGTGAATATCAACTGGCGCGATATCCGGGTAGCTGTCGTCAGATTATGGCAAGAAACGGTCTTTACGTCTGGCAAAAGCCTACAATTAATAGTTCCGTGGTTGGTCTTTTAGACTATGGGCAAGAAGTCACGATCCGAAATCGCGGGAAAAATGGCTGGGTGCCAATTTCAGCTCCTATACAGGGCTACATATTACACACTAATTATCTTACCTCTTGCCAAGCGGCGTCACCCCCTTCTCAAAACTTCTGTCGTAAGGTTGTAGCCGACGCAGGATTAGTTGTGCGGGAAAAGCCTTCTATGAATGCAGCGAGGGTTGGAGTAGTCCCTAATGGTCAAAATGTTGTCCTTGGGGAACGGGGAAAAAATGGTTGGGTACCAATTTTAGTTCCTTTCCTCGGCTATGTGCAGTCAAAGTACCTGAGCTATTGTCCGTCCTAGAGCGCTCTGATAAAACTCCATGCCTACTGTCGTTGATTGCTTGGCAGCAGGTGTTAGTGACGCTGCTGTTTCAACCAATCCATTGCAGAATACAGCATTTATATAGTTCTATCTAAAGATAGAAATCTGCAAGTCTCAAGTCTAACTTATAACCCTGGTTAAGGTTTTATGATTGAAGTAATATATACATAAGAAAAGCTAAAAAATCCGCAATTTGAAAAGGTTTTCCAATCAAACTTTTTAAAGATTTTGGTGTAGCTGCATAACTAAAAAACTGCCAAGGAAGACTTGCCTCTTTAAGTGTAGAACAATCTTTTGTCACTTCAAATAGCGATATTAGCTTTGTAGAAACTGATTTGATATTGATGTTTTCAACTTGAGGATAAATGCTTAAATGGTAAAAATCATCCAGAACAATTCTCTTCCAAAGTTTGGGAGAAATGCCCCTTGGTTGTGGCGTTCAAATTTCCAAGATGTCGCTTCAGCGCTCTCGGCTCTATCTCTGCTAGAAGATGAAATGAATAAGCGCTATAGAATGCTTAAAGGTGCAAAGGTTTTGAATCTTGACAACTACAACAAAATAGCCACTGAACCCATACTTCATATTGCTGTAGTGTTTAATAACAGTGTTGAATTGATGGGCGAGAAAGAACTGAGATCCCTATTTGAATCTACTTGTAAGCAGATAGGAGAAATGGGCAGGGCAGTCGGAATCCACTTGATCTTAGGGCATCTTTGAAGGTCTGACTTTATCTTGTTTCTTCTTGTGCCCTACCTATAACCGTAAAGTTTTACGGAGCAGTGTTTATGAATAAACTCACTCACCTGAGCCAAAAAAGTATTGAGCTAATGGAAACAATCTGGGTGACATTTTGGGCAAGGCTAGTGATTGTTTTTTTAGCCACTCTTTTGGCTGTATTGGCAGGTTCTAGTTCTGCGCTCAATCCCTGCTTTGGCTTTTTGTATGAAGAACCCTACAACCATAGGGTCTTAGCTCCTCAGACATACCCACCTCATGCTATGACTCAACAACTGCTTGCGCAAGCACAATCTCCCAATCAGCTTAAGGAATGCTGGTACGCCAACGGCTCGTCCTATTCAATCGCCTATGCTTGGAGAATCGAAGTGACGCGATCGCCCGTTTGCGTAGCGTGCCCGTAGGGCATAGGTATATGCAGCGCCTATGCCTGCGTTGCGCTTACGCGCAATCGCTTACGGCGAGAGATCCGCGTCTATGCTTTAACTTTAGAGCATAAGCAAATATTAAGCGCTGTCCCTCATTGAAGCATAAGGAATGCAATTTAGATTTCTTCCAGGAAAATGTAATAGTATATATCAGCAAAAAATGGAGTTTACTAGTGCTAGATTCCTTGTTTGAAGTTCTGAATAGCGATGGGAGATTACAAATCGGCGCTCTAGGATTGACTTTGTTATTGGCTTTCATCAGTGGTGGTTTGTTTCTTCCTATACTGGGTTTACGTAGTATGAGCTTTGCACAATCACTAATAACTCGTTTCATTTCTTTGAAAGAAAGAGTTGCTTATCAAAAAGTTGTGAAGCCTTATGAAAACTGGCTGGGCGTTGCATTTTGTCTTTTACTTGCTGATATATTCGCAATTTTACTACCAGAATCTGATTGGTCTAGGCTGATAGAAATTCCCATCGGATTAGCTTTAACTATTACTGCCAGTTGGTTAGCGTCTCAACTGTTCAAGCAATTTTTTGATTTCTATTTATTAGATGCAGCTATCAAAAGTGGGCGAAAAGTTAACAGTGAATTACTACTTCTTACGAAGTTACTTGCAAATATAATTATTGTAGTTGTAGCAACTATTATATTTGCCGAAACTCATCAAATCAATATTTTTGGACTGGTAGCGAGTTTAGGGCTTGGTGGTTTAGCAATAGCCTTTGCTGCCCAGAAGATATTGGAACAAGTATTAGGTGGTGTCGTTATTTATCTTGACCGTCCCTTTGTCATTGATGACTATATTGGCTTACCAGATGGAACTTTTGGTCGAGTTGAATCAATTGGCTTACGCTCTACCAAAATTCGCACCTCTGGTAAGGGCACACTAATAATTGTCCCTAATAGCTTACTCACGCAGGTTAACATTGAAAACTTTACTGGCGCTAAGAAGGTGATGGCAATTACTTATTTAAACTTCTATCGCACGATTGAGAATGAAGAACGAGCTTTTATTCGCCAGGTTATCCTTGAAAGTACAGTCGATATTTTTGGAATTGATACGCGCAGCACCGATGTTATTTTTAGAGATTTGCCAGAGCAAATAGGGCAGTCTTCTAAAATACAAACAGCAGAGCGAACGCAAGCACAAATTACCTTCTTTATTTTAGGTTCTGGTGAAGTTTCAATGGGACTGCGACGTCAACTCCTTGACCTTGCTAATCAAAGTATTGCCCAGCGTTTAAAGGAATATGGTATCGCCTTTGATATTGACGAGCCAACTATCTATGTTGATTCTCCTATTACAATTTAAAACTCATTTATGAAATTTTCAGAAATTATTCAATTTTTTATAAGTTTTGAAAAAGTAGCTAAACCTATATTAATTAACTTTGGAATATTTCTACTATTTATACTGTTGTCTTTCCTAGTAGGAAGATATACACCTTTGCTTGTCAGGTTGCTCCTCAGGCAATTTTTTCCACAGCAACTGACTACAGTTTATGAAAAATTAATCTACCCAATTAGAAACTTATTTAAAATTGCTGGTACCTTAATCTTAATTTCTTCATCTTTAAATTGGATTAAGGAGTATCAACCAGTATATAACTTTATTAATCCTTTTATTGATTTGGCAGTAATTATTAGTGTTGCCTGGCTACTTTCGCGTTTATTTCGTCAATTTCTCCTTGTTTATGGAATAGATCTACTCCGCAAGTTTGGTCGGGAAGTTGATGAACTACTACTAGTATTTGAGACTTTAGCAAATGTGATTATTGGTTTTTTTGCTGTGCTAGCTTTTGCCAAGAACCGATTTGATTTAATTGGTTTAGTAACGGGTTTAGGAATTGCGGGTGTGGCGGTTGCTTTTGCTGCTCAAAAGACTTTAGAGCAATTATTGGGAACTATCGTGTTGTATTTAGATCGCCCCTTTGTTCCTGGAGAATATATTCGTTTACAACGTTCTCAACAAATTCCAGAAGGTTTATTTGGTCGAGTTGAGTCGATTGGTTTACGCTCTACCAAGATTCGTACAGCGGCAAAAAGTACACTTTTTATTGTGCCAAATTCCATATTGGCAAATTTAGAAATTGAAAATATTACTAGAGGCAAGAAGGTGATGGTCTTGCTGTACATCGACTTTTTGAAGTTTCTGGAAGAGCGAGAGCAAGCACTGGTGCAGCAAGTCATTGCTAATAGTACTAACTCATTATTTGGAATTGACCCAGGCAGTACCAATATTACTTTGACAGACGACTCTGAAAATCAAAAAACTCATGCTAGAGTGACATTTTTTATATTAGGATCGAGTGAAAATTCAATTCAACTAAGAAAGCGGTTATTGGAGTTAGCAAACGAGAAAATTTCTAAGCATCTTCACAATTATGGAATTGCATTTAAAATGCAAGAACCGACTATCTACGTAGAATCACCTGTCACCATTTGAAGCGAAAATTAATAAAAATTATAAGAACACGCCCCAGCAACATCCTTTATACCGATTTGATTAAGACAAGCCATAAACGAAGTTCTGTTTAGCGGTTCATGAATTACCGAGAACAATTGCACAATCTTTTGCTTGAGTGCTGGTAGTTTACGGTAGTCGTTGACGAGCAGTTCTCGAAGCCTTGCTGTATCAGCAAGAGAATCGATCATGGTATGAATCAGGCATTTATCTAGAGTGATTTTAAATGTCGGAGCAAAAATTATGCTATCAATTTTGAATAATAGTGAGTTTTGTGCATCAATTTATCAACAGAGGTGCAACTATGATTACTCAATATCATGATTCAACACACGTTGAAAACCACCTGCTTCAACAAATCAAAATCAAAGAAAATCAGCTAAAAATTGCACAAGAATTTAATATGCTCTACGTAGCCCAAGCATTACAGAGTCAATTGTCAAAGTTACAGCATCAATTGTCAGAGTTGCAAGACCCGCAATTTCAAGCATTGATGAGTTTGTTGGACGATTGAAACTTGTGGCAGGACAAGTTGAGAAACTAGTAAAATCCGGCGTTGCTCCGCTACATTTTATCCGCACAAAACCGGACAACCTTTGCTGCACTCATCGTGGGCTTTTTATGGGTAAATTTGTGGATCAGAGTGCAATGTATGTCCAGATGGAATGAAACGGGTGTATGAGGCTTCAGTTCTGGGAGAAACAAGTCAAACAGTGTAATTGCCCAAGGCTTCGCCGTGAGCGCTCAGCCGAACGGGGCAGTGGCGGAGCCAATCGCGATTGCCCTGTTAGTCCTTGTTTTCGTGGAAGAGGACGCGCATTCCTCACTACAAACTTAGTAAGGTTATTTAATCGGACATGACATCAAACGATTTTTCATATTTTTTTTGACAGTCGTAATCAGTTGAATATTGTGTTGCCAAAGGAATTCAAATAATTGTCGAGAAATGTAACCTCTGAAACTTAGAGGTTACATTTCTCGTGCTAAGACATCGGGGGACTGCGTTACCCATTTTACCCAAGCATCCGGTGCTAGACTAATTAAACGCTTCCGGCCGATATCTACTGGTTTCGCCATTTCCTATTCTTCGCACCGTTAACTTCCTCGCCGTAAGTCCCGCACTGTAACGGTACTCCGTGAGCGTGCCGGGATTGCTCTGGCGGGCGGCAATGAGGGCATCTCCAACTTAAAGTGACCGCTCTTCGGTAAAGGAGGAGATGTCGGAAGAGTCGCCAATCTCTGGGGACGGTAGTCGCTTGATATAATCAAGGGAGCACTTCGGCTGAAGAGATTCCTCTCTTGAGCGCTGTTTTTTCTAGCTTGTCCCAAACTTGGCTGGGTCAGCCGAACTCGAAATACTTTGTCTCTTGCCATAATCGTAGTCTGTTTGTGCTACAATTATGATATCAGCTAACCACTGACCACTCGACACAAACGAACTTGCTTGCAAGGTGAACAGTGCGTTCGCGTAGCGTGCCCGAAGGGCATACGTTGGGAACGGTAGAGAACCATGACAATTGGTAGGGGGTTGCATTGAGAAAGATTGCTTTTGCATGAAACCATCAATGCGTAAAACCAGTTTGGTTTGGTAGTACAAAGCTTTTTGCTTCTTGTACAACTCTCCGTGGGGCGTCAGGAGAGTCTAAACTGCCTGTGGAGGTATCGTTATCGGGGGCAAACAACCGTAAGATTGCAAGCCTAGATGCGACCAATGAAGCAGGAAATTTCTTCAAAGCGATTTGGAGAAGCCCCCACTGTATTCGGTAATCCGAATCAGTGGTGGGAGAACGTCACGTCGTATACTCCGCGTTAATCTTCACGTAGTCGTAACTCAAATCACAGCCCCAAGCGATACCTGAACTAGAACCATTGCCAAGAGTCACGGAAATTACCACCGGATTGTCTACCCGTTGTTTTTTAACAGTACTGCGATCCACAGACAAATCATTGCTCATGTTAGTGGCGATCGCCTCCGGCGCTGCGCTTTGCGCAATCGCATCTTCTGCCATAGAAGCATCTGTTGCGGCTTTTTCCTTCATATATTCACTTGCGGCTTTGCGGTCAAATGGAAGCGGTTGACCATTTTCCATGAGCAAAAAATCTCCTAAGTTTATTTTCAGGTTTTCTTGCTCAAAAGGAACTCCAGCACGTCCAGCAGCAGCGGCGATGCGTCCCCAGTTGGGATCGCGTCCAAAGATGGCAGACTTGACAAGAGAAGAACCTGCAATGGTTTTGGCAACTTGACGGGCTGCTTGTTCATCCTGCGCCCCTGTGACTTGCACTTCTATCAAACAAGTTGCGCCTTCTCCGTCACGGGCGATCGCCTTCGCCAAGTGTTGGCAAACTGCTGTTAACATCGCCTCTAATTTTTCTGCTTCTGCGCCCATTTCAGTAATCGCCGGAGTGCGGGATTGACCGTTGGCAAGAGCGATTAAACTGTCGTTGGTGCTTGTATCGCCATCAACGGTAATCGAATTGAAGCTTCTATCAGCTGCGCGACTTAGCATTTGTTGCCATAAACTGGGAGACACCGCTGCATCACAGGTAACAAACGCAAGCATCGTTGCCATGTTGGGATGAATCATTCCAGAACCTTTGGCAATACCGCCAATCCGTACTGGGCGATCGCCTATCGTTGTTTCTAAGGCTATAGATTTTGTCACCAAGTCTGTGGTGATGATTGCCCTTGCTGCTGCATCTGACCCTGTTTCGGAAAGGGCGGCTACGAGTTTGGGAATTCCTGCTTTGAGTGCATCCATCCGAATTCGTTGCCCAATCACCCCAGTAGAAGCAAGTAGCACCGATTCTGAAGGGATACCTAGTGCTTGTCCTACCATCATGGCATTTTCTAAGGCATCTAACCAGCCTTGATTGCCGATAGCTGCGTTTGCTTGTCCGGCGTTGCACAGGATAGCACGAGCGCTGTGCTTTCCTTGCAAGCGTTGCCGGCAATAATCCACAGGGGCTGCTTTGACATGACTTGTCGTAAATACACCTGCGGCGATCGCCTCCACATCTGACACTATCAAAGCCAAATCCGGCAATCCCGAAGGTTTCAATCCTGCTGCAATCCCTGCTGCGCGATACCCCCTGGGTGCTGTGACACCACCAGTAATTTCCTGCCAGTCTGCCATTTGTTTTCTCCCACAACTCTTAGTGGTTTGAGGAGCGATTATATCAAGCTTTTGTCCTTCGTCCGAGTCTTCACAACTTGCTCCTAAATAACTCTTGACAAATGACTGCTAATTAATGACTAATATCTATAAGTAAATAAAAAAAAGAGAGCCACTTGGGCAGCTCTCCAGATCATCAGGGTGCATCTTTCATATCATATTATCTCATTTTTGGGATGATTGGTTATACCCTTTATTTACATTTTGTAATATTTTTATGAAATTTCACGGAGGACAGCAAACACAAAACAAACACAACAAAAAGAAAAAAACAGAGAGCCACTTGGGTAGCTCTCCAGATCATCAGGGTGCATCTACTTAACACAGTATATCAGGTTTGCCGTGAGGGGCAAGACCCCTCACCCCCTTTTTGGGAAAATTTTTTTGGTGAGAAAAATTTCTGATGCCAAAAAAAAACAGAGAGCCACTTGGGTAGCTCTCCAGATCATCAGGGTGCATCTACTTAACACAGT
>NZ_CAWUDP010000117.1:0-28261 GCF_963920835.1 Scytonema sp. PCC 10023 | reverse complement strand
AACGCTATCCAAAGCCAGACTCAGAGGGTGTTGCAAATTTTCGGACGAGTCTATTGTTCATCTGAGCTGTGCTTGCTGACACACTCAGAAGATTGCGATGCGAGAGCATAACTCCTTTAGGCATTCCGGTGCTTCCAGAAGTTAGCATCAACAAAGCTAAATCCTCAGGGTGGCTGTGATGCAAGTTTTTGTCAGGAGCATTGGCTCGTAACTCCTCAATTGTGGCAACGCCAAGGTCTTCAATTGCCCAAAGAGCCGACAGGGAAAGAATTGAGGCAGTTAGTTTCTGGCTAGTCAGGATAATTGGATGTTCCAACATCTGCCAAGCCCGATGTAGCTTACTAACCGCCCCATTGGATTCAGAATAGGTAGGTGCGATGCCTGCGGCGGGCTGCGCCAACGCAATTGGTACGGGGACAAAGCCTCCCAGCATACATCCCCAAAAAGCAGCTATAAAATCCTGATTGTTAGTAAGTTGAAAAATCACTTTGTCTTGAGGCTTGAGTCCTATCCTTCTTAATCCTCCTAGAATCCGCTGGGCTTCCTCTAGCAAAGCTGGATAGAGCTGAAGGCTCTCTTTACCATTAGACTCAATATAAACAATGCCTTTGTTGGAAGAATGAATTGCAGTCCGTTCCAAGGCTTGCGAAAGGATAGTTGGGGAACCAGGTTTAAGCCGTAGCAGTTCACCGTGACTTATAGCCAGCGAGTTGGCACCGGAATTTGACTCTAACATAGATACCTGTGGGAAATCAAAAGGTGAGGATTGAATCTTCACTACTAGACGATCTATTTCTTCATATAACTCGCGCAGCTTTTCTGCCAAAGATTGCTTTGACGATAGAGAAGTGTTGCTCATTGTTTGGACTCTGTGACGAGATTAACAATTAATTTGAGCTGAAAATCGGTTTGGAAAGCGAATCGGAGCGATTAGGTTTTTGGTTTTCCTGCTTAAAGGATTGCATCAGCCTATCTTCAAGCTCACAGGTTTCGTTGATAATCAGCCCATAGAGCCGACGAGTAAATTCTGCATCGAGACCGTGTTTCTCTCCGATCCTTGAGCATCGTTCCTTTACTTCCTTTACGCGCTCTGGCTGCATCATTGGCATCCCAACTTGGCTCTTGTAAATAGCTATTTGTTTACAGAGGTCAAAGCGTTTAGCCAGTGTTTGAACGAGTATCTCATCGAGAGTATCAATTTCTTGCCTAAAATTCTTTATGTTCATCATTGACTTTTCCTTCTGTAGAACCCATCTTGAGAATATGGTTATTTACCCCAGACCTTTGCTATCAAACTGAAATGTTATGGCGGTTTTTATTAGGAGACTCTCAAAGCCAACTCCTGCAGATGAATAGTATTCTGCGTTGCAGTTGAAATAGGTGTTTCCGACCAACGACCAACGCTTTTGCCAATGACAGCCATCTCCTGCATTAATTGCTCATATTGCTTCAGTGTCAGAGACTGGGGACCATCCGAGAGCGCCTGAGCTGGGTTGGGGTGAACTTCAATCATTAAAGAATCTGCCCCCGCCGCGATCGCAGCTCGAGACATCGCTGATACGTACTCAGCTCGACCTGTCCCATGACTGGGGTCAATCATAATCGGTAAGTGAGTCAGCGTTTGCAGCACTGGTATCGCTGCCAGGTCAAGCGTATTGCGTGTATACTGTCGGTCAAAGGTACGAATTCCGCGCTCGCACAAAATCACATTTGGGTTGCCTGCTGCCAAAATGTACTCTGCAGCCATCAGCCAATCTTCAATCGTGGCCGACATCCCTCGCTTGAGCAAAACTGGCTTATCTTGAGCCCCTACTTGCTTCAGCAGTGAGAAATTCTGCATATTGCGAGCACCAATTTGAATAATGTCAGCGACCTGTGCAACTTTCTCAAGATCGGCTGTATCCATAACCTCAGTGACAATACCCAAACCCGTAGCCTCGCGAGCTGCCGCAAGCAAGTTTAAGGCACTCTCACCATGTCCTTGAAAAGCATAAGGAGAAGTGCGAGGCTTATAGGCTCCACCCCGCAAGAACTTAGCACCTGCAGCCTTAACCCGCTGAGCTGTCTGGATAATCATTTCTTCATTTTCTACTGAACACGGTCCAGCCACCTGCACAATGGGACAGTTTTGACCAAAAGCGATAACTCCTGATGATGTTCCTACAAATACCGTACTAGGCTCCCCATTGCGGAATTCAAGGGCAGCCCGTTTAAAGGGCTGATTTACCCGCAGCACCTGCTCAATAAAAGGGCTAAGTTGTTGGATTTGTTGAGGATTGAGAGCCGCTGTATCCCCGACTAAACCAATCACCACTTGGTGGCGACCTGCACTTTTTTCAGGTGTGACGTTCCAGCTGTTGAGTTCTTGACTGATTCGCTCAATTTCTCTTGCTGGGGTGCCGGATTTTATCACTACAATCATTGCTTATATCTCCTATTTTCAATCAATTCAAGTTACTGCTGACTTTTCACGGTATCTGGAAAACGTCTGTTTGGCAGGTGGGCGAGCGCATAATTTGATTTCCCAGACTCTGGTTTTTCCGTTGCCTATTTTCATTAATTTAGAACTATTGAAAATGAGGTTGTGGAAAAAACCACGTGGTTTCGTTGTTTGAGGACTTCCCGTGACAAGTCAAACTGGACATGGCTTTTAACTGACTAGAATTGGTACATATGCCTATCGTTACTGAGTTTGAGGTACTTTTACCCCTGTTGGCGTATTTGCCTTGTCCACACAGGCTTTCAGGCGCTTTTTATTCCAGAAAGTTATAAAGTCCCAGTAGTGAACAGTTACTACGTAAGTTCGTAATTTTCAAAAGCTTGTTTAACAGAAGGAATCAAAAAGACATCAGCAGCTTCAAACATTTTTAACGCCGGTTTAGCTGCCTGTTTTAGCACTTCTGCAATTTTTCCAGGTGCATAAACTTCTTCTAAAATTCCGTCTGCATCCTTCGCAGCAAAATTTAATTTCCTAAGAATGTTGTAGTCACATTGGCGATCGGGTTCAAGAAAAGCCCGCACAAGTAGGGGTAGAAGTTGACCGATTTCCTCTTTCTCCCAGGGAGAAAGGCTACTCCACAGTGAAGGGAACAAGTTGCGAAAATAAACGTAATGCAGAGCCTCATCAGCTATATGATCGCTAATGACGGCACGTACTACTGGTGCTACTTGGACATCGTGTGGGACGTTGCTAAAAGTTCCTACATACAGAGTCTCCGTGATACAGACAAAAAACAGCTTAATGAGGTTTGGTGACAGTTGAGTTTGATGAGAGGCAAGGAGCTTCTGAACAGTAAGATCATATTTTGGACGTCCAAGCACAGAACGATTAATCCCGAAAGCTATCTCAGCCTGCGTTGACAAAGTCTCTATAAAAAGTGCGTGCCCACCTTCATCACAATAGATGCGTAAGGCATCATTTCTCTGTTCAGTTGTCAAAGCAATAGGTGCCTTCCCTAGAGCTAGATCGGTGCATATAGGGTTAACATAGCTTAGTTCAACCAAAGTCGTGAACTGAAGGTGATCGAGAAGCTTATAAGCAAGAACAGTAATCCAACGGTTAGAATCTTCAGAAATTGCTCGGTGGAAAGTTAGCGGAACTAAGTCTGGAGAAAATGGCAGACCAGAAAAAGAATCTATCCGAAAGGGCTTGCTCCGAATCCAGCTCGACTCGTTCCACTTACTGAATGGGCTAAAGTAGTCTTTTTGAGTCTCAAGTATAGATGAGATAGGTATTGCGGTCATAAAATAGCTCCTTCAATTTGATACAAACTTTTTAAGTTTGTCAGAAAGGTACGGCTGTAAACCTTAGCGAGTCAAGGCTTCAAGCTTCACTGCTCTTTTGCCAAGGCAAGATGTGAACTGCAAACTTAAGCTTTGCGATTAACAGGCTGAAACTGAAGCAAGTAAAAAGTTTTAGCCGATGTGAGCTATTTTACCGCTATCTTAGCTTTACCCCTTGTTGAAGCACCCACTGGCCAGGTAGGACTCGTTGGCTCCACATAGTGTAATAAGTGTGTGTATTGCTGAGCAACGACACTAGCACACAAGCGGATTGCATATTTGTCATCTTCATCAGTGACATCGCGCAAGATGTTTCGTAAAGATTGCATGTGGTCTATGTCTGCTTCTGCATGAAACACGATGAATGATATTGCTTTTTCAATGTTTGGTATCGTACTCTTTTCACGCAAATTTTTTAAACTAACAGGCCCAATTTTTTCTGAGAATCCTTCCAAAATATATGCTTCTCCAAAGATGCCTATTGGATTCTGTGATGTTGCCACAAAGTGGGAATACGCATTATATGCCTCAATGGCAGGCGATGGCGCAGTATTCTTTACCATTTCAGGGTCATACCCTAATGCTTTCACATCGTTCAAAACCCAGAGGTGATGCCCTCTTTCTTCTTTTGCGTGTTCTAAAAATCGCTTTTGGATCATTTGATATATCGGGTTTGGGTGTCCTTTCAAGTTCTTCGTTACAGTGAGCAATGTCTTCGGAGTGTTTATGACGTAATGATATGTTTGCGTGAGAAAGTTCAAGTATTCCTCTTTTGTCAGTTCTCCGGTAATCAGTCTGGAATATTTTGGATCCGCATACAATTTGTCAATCATCACATTGAGAATTCCTTCCAGTTCGTTTACGAGGTCCATAACTGCATCTCCTTTTTTTTAAGAAAAATAAAGAAATCTGTTTTTGTACTAACAAACTGGTTGCTGGTTAATGTTCTTTACACCAGAGTTGAGTGTATTTCTAGAAACAGCGTGCTTAAAAATAGCCGCTTTTTTCAATTTCGTACTCTTTAGGAAGCTTAGTGTTATACAATTGTTCTGGAATATCAATATCTGGAATTATCAGACGGCTTTCCATGGGATTATCATCAGAACGGTAATATTCGTGAACCTTATAAAGAGGAATTGGTTTGATGCTGCGGGTATGTATGCCTAAAGAATTAGAAAAATACTTGAAAATCGAGAGAGTAGCACAAGCAACAAGAACGTGTGGCTGGGCTTCATCTAAATGAATAAAATCCTTGGAATGCGCTGCACCCAATAAAACTTTACCAATACCTTGATTTCGGCACTCATCTCTGACAACAAATTTAGTCAATTCTCTTAGGTACTTGCCAGAATACCTCTTGACCGCCCCGGCTTTTACTAGTAGTTTTTCAATATCTTGCTCAGTTACTTTGCCATGTCTTTCTGCATTAGTACCACGTGTATATAGACCTATGCTGGCAATGAGTTCGCCATCAACTAATCCCATCAGGCACTGTTGAGGATAAAGCTCAATTTTAGCCTCTGGATCGAAAATGGAATCGGAAAACATAATCCCAAGCTTTTTGTAGTAAATTTCAGCTATCAAAGACTGACATTGAAGAACTTCCGAATGAGTTTTGGCAATTTTGATGTGTAGGCGTATTTTTTTAGCAACTTCAACTTTGTCTATCGTACTCAGCTTCATATTTCCTCCATAAAACTTGTGGCGCTAAGAGTTATTAATACTGACTTATGATGTCGCAGATCCAGACAAGGGTGACATTAAGGCATCATGTAAAAATAAGTTGTACAAATTTAATCTGGAATAGGCTGTTAGCTTTACTTCCCAATCAAAAGTGTTCAAGTTATTTTTGCAAGACTCCTAAGCCTATTCAATAGCTATTCAATTTCGTTAGTATTTCAAGCTTTGACTAGATACTGACTGCTAGACGAAAGCTCTTCTTCACGTAGAAGCCGTTTAAGTACTTTGCCAGTCGCGTTTTTTGGAATTGAGTCAACAAACTTGAATGTATGCGGAATTTTGTATTTAGCTATCCTCTCAGAGCAGAATGCAATAATTTCGTCTTCTGCGATCGCCTGACCGGGCTTAAGCACAATGTTGGCTTTGACTATTTCACCTTTTAATCGGTCTGGAACGCCATATACGGCTACCTCAGCGACCGCTGAATGTTTGTAGATGACATTTTCAACTTCAGTAGAGTAAACTTTAAATCCAGAAACATTGATCATATCTTTCAATCGGTCAACCACATAGAAGTAGCCTTCATCATCCATTTGTCCAATGTCCCCTGTGTGGAACCAACCATTTTTTAAAGCTTGGGCAGTTTCAAATGGGCGATTCCAATAACCAAGCATGACATTTGGGCCATGAATAACTATCTCGCCCAACTCCCCTGGTGCTACTTCTTGACCGTCAAGATTGACAACCTTTATTTCAACATTTTGAACTGGAGTACCAATTGAACCAAGCTTGTATTTCAAATCATGGTTAAAGCTGGCAAATGGCGAGGTTTCAGTTAGACCATACCCTTCAAGAATTACAAATCCATGCCTTTCCTGCCACCTTTGTACAACCGCAGCTGGCATACTGGCTGCGGCTGTAAAGTAAGAACGCACTGAACTAAGGTCATAGCCAAACGTATTCATATCTAGCAGTTTTATGAATACTGTTGGCACACCGAAGAATTTAGTGACGCGGTAACTGTCAATAGTTTTCAGTACTTTCTCTGGAGCAAATTTGTGTTGCAGTATAATGGTTGACCCTGCACTAAGTCCACTATTTAAAATAGCATTTTGACCAAAGCAATGGAATAGTGGCAAGTAAAGCAACAATCTATCATCAGGTTGCAAGTTATAATAATGGCGGGAAGTGTAGTTATTGAAAATTACATTACCGTGGGAAAGAGTAGCGCCTTTTGGGAAGCCTGTTGTTCCTGATGTGTAAATAATGGCCACTGGTTCGTTGCGCTTCATTTCGAGAGCACGTGCGTTGGGTGAAGCACTTGCCAGCAGTTGTTCTAGGCTAATTCCCTTGCTTGTTCTACCTTCTGCAACAAGAATGTGTTTTAAATCTGGTAAGTCCCTATCTGGCACATTTTCACTGAGTTCCTCTGTTGTAATTACAATCTTGGCACTACAATCGCAAAGGATGAATTTTACTTCATCACTCTTGAGCATCACGTTTAGTGAAACCGCCACAGCACCGATTTTCTGAATGCCAAGATAGGAAATGACAAATTCTGGAATGTTTGGCAGAAATAGGGCTACGCGATCGCCACGTCTAACTCCTAATCCGTGCAAACCATTAGCTATGCGATTTGCCATACTGTCAAGGTCTTTGTAGGAGAAAGATTTACCCTCAAAAATCAAGGCAGTTTTGGTGGGAAATAATTGGCGAGCCCGTTCTAAACTGTGTGCAATGTTCATAACTCAGGAATATCTCCAAACCTCTGTGGATTTACTGCGGTTACATTGCTTCAATTGAGGACTTTCTGTTGCTCTACTTGCTTGCCAAGCAATTTTGCAATGATTCAAACTGCCACTGTCAAGCTAATAATTTCTTATTGAGAAAATTAAGTAGGTTAACTCAGATCTTGCACCTGGAAAAATGAATGTCAAAACCATGACTACGCGCCAGAGGAATCATTCGTTCCAAGTTAAGTAAAAAAGGAAACAGGAGTATTTGAGGCAAAATCGACTCTAGGGCAATTTGTGCAGCTTCTCCCCAGTCAGGTAAATCTGTAGGATTTGTTGATAAATAAGCCCAATGCGCCAAAATATAGGCAATCAGGGAGAGTATTAACCAACGATACACCCCAACTAGAGTACCCTGACCAAAACGATGTAGACCAAAACGATGTTTAGCAGTTTTAAACCAACCCTCGATCTGCCAGCGACGCTTTCCCCACCAGTTAATAGTGCTAGCTTTGAGTGGCCTGGTAGACAGAACAAAGCGTTTTTCGAGCTTGCCATCACGTTTGAGGTAATACCACGATACTGTGACGGGGAACTTAAAGCCCGTTAGACGTACTTGCTGACCACGTTTGTACAACTGTGTTAAGGGTCGCCCATCAACTAGCTGACGGTCACAGCGCACACCAGCAATTGCATGGTATTTGAGCTTGCGTATACCATGTAAAAATTCGGCACTTCCAAACGCAGTATCAACTAAAATCATCACCTGAAAGTGTTTGGTTAAGGCTTTGGGCAAACCTTTTATTAGTTTGAGCCCTAATTGTGCAGGTGAGGGAGTATTTTTGCCCCGCCAAACACGAAAACTCCAAGGGACTCGCCACTGCCCTACGACCAAATACAGTAGCACCAAATGTAAACCTCGTTTGCCGTTGTAAACTGAGATTAAATGCTCAAAAGGCTTGAATTTACCACGTTTTTCTAAGGTTGTCATGTCTATTATCACCTGTAGTATCGGTCTGCGTCCTTTGGGACTAACAGACAAAATTTGATTAAGTACATGGTTGCGAGTGGTACGAATCACCAACCGTGTTGACCACAGATGAATATTGAGAAACCGACTTAAGGCACTGGCAGACTTGACTTTACTATATTGGGGTAGGGGATGCCCTTGAGCTTCCAAAAACAATCCCAGCATAGCTTCTAGATTTTCTCGTTGGTACACAGAAGGCATCAACGACACTAACATATAGACTAGTTTTTGGGCGTGGGCAAGAATTGTTTGCATCTTTCTTGCTTTTAGCAATGCTTTTCACGCCCCTTTCTCTCATGTTTGTTGCTATGAATGCAAATTCACAGACTTTTGCTCGATTAGCGATCGCCTGGCAGCATTGATTACGTAATTTCCACGCTCCTACACGTCTTTTCCACAACTGTTCACTACGGAAACATTTTTTCTTCTGATGTCACTTTTTTACACAACTTATTCGCCTATTTGCGGTTTTTCCTGTTTGGTGCAAGATCTGAGTTAACCTAATTAAATGTAAAATGCTCAACTTGGTAGTAACCTTTAGCTCTGTCTTAACTGGCGTTAGTACTATGACAAGCCAGTTCTATCTGCAATGTTCATTGCCAAGCAGACTCATTTTAAGCTGAAAAAATATCACCGACTGCTTGCATAAGACGACCGCCAGCCGCAATATCAGCTGTGATACTTGCAATGTGCTCATCTAGGGCTTGCTCATGATCGTTCCAGACATAGGGCCGTTCTGCTGAAGGTAGCTGCCCAATTACCTCACGCACTATGGTATAAAGTTTTAAAGTCGCAGGTGACAGACATGCACGGGCGTCGTAATGACCAACTAATTTGTACGTCCGCAGATCAACAGCTTGTATCCCAAACATCAGTGCGATCGCTACATACTGCTGGAAAATTTCTATTGAGCGCGATGTCAAGTTGGCCGAAGTAAACCCTTGGCTATTGATATTCTGGTTGAATTGTTCAGCATGGGTTGGAAAGCGATCCGCGAGCGAATTTCCATAGAAGGTTAGCAGTGGCATGATCGAGTTAGCAGTCAGCTGTAGTGACTTAAGCCCCATATTGACTCGACGCGTAGGATTGCCAACTAACGATGCTGGAAGCCCGTTATTAAATTCCGGTGTAACGAGGAGCGCAATTTGTGCATCAAGGTGCTTAGCTAATAGACCAATATAATAGCGCAGGTGGTCCATAGCCATGCCAACATACTGCCCGAGGAAATTGCCGCCATGGTAGCTAACTTGGTTCTCGATATCAATCAGGGGGTTGTCAGTCACTGAGTTGATTTCGATCTCGATCTGCGTTGCAATCTGCCTAAGTCCATCGACGATGGGTCCCATATACTGTGGCAAACAGCGGAGGGAATAACGATCCTGGATCAAACTGTCATCCCGGTAGTCGTGTCTGCCATCTAACTCATCGCGAATTAAGCGTGAACCTATCAGTAGATCGAGCATATGGCTTGCTGCCCATATTTGACCGGGATGGGGTTTTTGCTGATGGATAAATGGGTGGAACGATTGATTTGTTCCTTCCAAACCCTGAATGGTCAGGGCATGTGCTCCCATGGTCAGTGCTAGTAGGACTTGAGCGTCGTACACGCAGTTGGCAGCAATGCCTGTCATCACTGAGGTGCCATTCATCATGGCCAAGCCTTCCTTGGGCAGCAGTTGCAGTGGCGCTAAACCCAGCCGCTTGAGTGCCGTTGGGGCGTCAATCTTTTCACCGTTGAAGTCAACCGTATAGCAGGGATCCACCATGCCAGTCAGCGCACCCGTGATGTAAGACAAAGGTACTAAATCGCCACTAGCACCAATAGAACCAAATTCATGTACGTGCGGTGTAACATTAGCATTCAAGAACGTCTCAATGCGCTTGATGAGTTCAAACCGGATGCCGGATACACCGTGCAAGTGGGAGTGGGCACGCAAGAGCATCGCTGCACGAACATCAGCAATCGGTAGCCGCTGACCTGTCCCTACCTTATGATACCGAATAAGGTTGTTCTGTAGCTCGATTGCATCTTCAGCTGAAATCACGATATTGGCCATGCCGCCAAAGCCAGTAGTGACCCCGTAAATTGGCTTGCCAGATTCAACAGCGTCGGCAATATAGTCACAGGATGCCCGGACACGCCGTAAGATGTCATCCTGATTCGTCAAACGCACTTGTACACCGTAACGTGCCACCCTCACAACTTCATCAATTGTTAGATTCCGATCACCCACAATCACTGTTTCACTGGAATTCGTAATAAAAGATGATGCAACAACAGAGCTTGTATTCTTTGCTAGAGATTGTCTGTTCATCAGACTCCAAATAACTCACCTATTACTCCTTACTTAAAATTTTCTCCTTCAAATAAAATTTTGACCAGTCAAGATCGCTAAGTTAAGAAGTGATTTATAACTGTACTTTAGACTAAAAATAGCAAAACGACTCAGCGGTGCTCAGTTGAAAAAAGTCGAAACTAAAACAGGACTTACGCAACTCCCGGATTTCTCACAAAGAGATAAAAAAATGGAGTCATAAACTGCGAAAATGTATATATAAAAAGCATTTCAGCAGTTATAAGGCATGACTCCAGCATTAACAGATCGTACACCAAAACAATTCAAATTTGAACGAGAAAAGTCTCGCCCAATCGTAGTTAATTTCCAAGGAGGAACAGTAACATCGGATGCAGGGTTAAGCTTAATTGTGGAACTTGACAGAAGACGGGAAATCACATCACGTCTGGCTCTATGTTTTAAAGATTCCCGAGATGAAAATCGGATTGCTCATTCGATTTGTGGCTTAATTGCGCAACGAGTATATGGGCTAATTATGGGGTATGAAGACCTGAATGACCACGAACAATTACGTCATGACATGATGTTTGCCCTGGCGAAGTACATAGGTACAATGAAGTCCTAAAAACTTAAAAACCTACTTCCGAAAGGAGAGGGGGTGAGGGGGTAAATGTACATTCATATTGCTCGCATATAGTTCTCTCCCCTGCTCCCCCTCTCCTGCTTGACCTGGATCTTTAGCGGACTAAAGCCAGTTGCGCTTTAGCCGCAGCAACCACCTTCTGGGGAGTGAAACCAAATTTGTTCTGGAGTTCCTTGAGGGGAGCAGAGGCTCCGAAGGTATGCATGCCGATGCGATCGCCATCCAAGCCGACATACTGACCCCAACCAAAGGTGGAGGCTTGTTCAACACAGACCCGGGCGGTGACAGTGGGTGGGATAACACTGTCTCGGTACTCTTGGCTCTGTTGCTCGAATAGCTCCCACGAGGGCATACTCACCACACGGGCCTTGATGCCTTCGGTCAAAAGTTGCTCGTATGCGTTGACACACAGAAAGACTTCGCTACCAGTGGCTATCAGCAAGACGTCGGGCTTGCCGTCCGGGGCATCAGCCAGCACATAGGCTCCTTGCTGGACACCGGATGCTGGAGCGTATTGAGAACGGTCTATCGTGGGCAGCGCCTGCCGCGTGAGAACGAGGACTGCCGGTGTATGCTGTAGCTGCATAATCACCCGCCAAGCCTCCACCACCTCGTTAGCATCCGCAGGTCGCAGCGTAATCAGCCCAGGGATGGCTCGCAATGAGGCTAACTGTTCCACGGGCTGGTGGGTTGGCCCATCTTCACCAACCCCTATGGAGTCGTGGGTGAAGATGTAGATCGCTGGGATTTCCATCAATGCGGCGAGCCTGATCGCGGGTTTCATGTAATCGCTAAAGATTAGGAACCCGGAGCCATAAGGGCGAACTTTCGCAAGTGCCATGCCATTGAGAATGGCTCCCATTGCATGTTCGCGGATGCCGAAGTGGAAATTCCGACCGCTATAATTCTTGGCAGTGAAATCTCCTGCTGCATCGAACGTGAGGCGGGTCTTGGTTGAGGGAGCTAGGTCAGCTGAACCTCCAATCAGCCACGGCACGTTCTTGGCGATCGCATTAAGCACCTTTGCTGAGGCATCGCGTCCGGCTAATCCTTTAGCGTCGGGCGAGAACGTAGGTAGGTCGCGGTCCCAGTGTTCGGGCAACTGTCGGTGCTGCATCCGATATAACTGCTCAGCTAGATCTGGATACTGGACCTTGTAGTCATCGAACTTAGTTATCCAAGCATCACGCAGTTCATATCCGCGCTTGCCAATCCCGGACTGAAAATGCTCTCGCACCGCTTCGGGCACCAGGAATTTGGCGTTCTCCGGCCAGCCGTAATTCCGCTTAGCCAGCCTGATTTCTTCCTCGCCCAACGGTTCTCCGTGAGCAGCACTGCTGTCTTGTTTGTTGGGCGCACCGTAGGCAATATGGCTATCGACGATAATTAACGTGGGTTTGTCGAGTGTGTTCTTAAAGGTCTTAAAAGCCCGCTCTAGCATTTCCAGGTCATTGGCGTCGCCGACGCGGGTGACGTTCCATCCGTAGCCGATGAAGCGCGTGGCTACATCTTCACTAAAGGCCCACTCAGTATGACCTTCGATAGTGATCTTGTTGTTGTCATAGATCCAACACAAGTTAGAAAGTTTGAGATGACCAGCCAAGGAAGCAGCTTCGCTAGATACCCCTTCCATCATGCAGCCGTCACCACACAGAGCGTAAACGTCATAATTGAACATCTCGAAGCCAGGACGATTGAAATACTGAGCCATCCATTGTCCAGCAATGGCCATTCCCACGCTGGTGGCAACTCCCTGACCTAGGGGACCGGTTGTCGTTTCAACGCCGGAAGTCCAACGATACTCTGGGTGACCAGGACACTTGCTGTCAAGTTGGCGAAATCGCTTGATGTCCTCCAAGGGCACCGACAACTCCCCCAACTGCTCGTATTTGGCGTTCACTGCTTTGACTTCACATAGGTGCAGTAGCGAATACAGCAGCATAGAAGCATGGCCGATGGAGAGGACAAAGCGATCGCGGTTGGGCCAGATCGCGTCATTGGGATCGAACCGTAAAAATCGCTGCCAGAGGCAGTAGACCACTGGTGCCATGGACATGGGGGTGCCAGGATGACCGGAGTTCGCCTGCTGAACCGCATCCATAGACAGGGTACGAATGGTGTTGATACACAGTTCATCAGTTTGCTTTTGGATATCAATTTGCGTTTGAGTAACCACTGCTTTTCCTCCTCTGGGTTTTTGGATACTTTAAAGTGAAGCAATTAGCTATTTCTTTCCCTGCTATTCAGGTCTAGAAACTTTTGTTAGCAAACTTAATCAAGCTTTTATTACTCCCTTTTTAAATAGGAATTCTGTATTTTGACAATTCAGTTAATTCCGGCTTAAATTAAATTTATTTCACTATTTTTCCAATCCTTCAATAATAAGTTTATGAATTAAAGAATCATCTTTTCTGTATAAATAAACCGCCTAAAGACATTCTTGCAAAACCGATAATTCCAACCGATGGTGTTACCGATAATGGCAATTTAAGCCATGATTAAGAGACTACTCATTCCTACGGGCTCAGAACACAAAGGCAAAGCCAAGTACAAAAAACATCGAGGTAAGTGAAACCAATTAGCTTTGAATTTGTAGTAGAGAGTTACAACAGCTCAATGCCTCTAGGCTTATGTAGAACTCAAGTTACTAAGAACTTACTTATTCTCCAAGTGCATTGCAAACATTTTGGACAAGAGTAAGCTTGATCGCATCATACAGACGAGGTGCGGGTTGCACAACAGCGCCAACAGTACGCTTGAACTGAGCCTCAGCTTTGTCGGATTCTTGGTCAATCAAACTCTTGGTTGTATTAGTGACACGGTCGGTACTCAGGCGGATAGACTTGACAAGTTCATTGTTAGCACGCGCTACTACAGGGTCGATGGACGAGATGCTTTGTTCGTCAGGGCTTGGTCTTTTAACTCCATATTCGCTGTCCGGCAAAAAATCAACCCATGCAGCAAGCAAGCAGAACCCGCACACCAGCAAACTCAGTATTACCAGTAGCAGCGTCTGGTGCAATCGTCTAGAAACTCCAGTCATTCTAAGCATGAGGTTACCTCCTTCTAGCTTGGTTAAGCAGCTGTATAAATAGCTCATTGAGTAAGTACAGTTTTCACTTTCAAAAAAGTCTTGACCAGTCAAGATCACTTATTTAAGGACTAACTTAAGTATTTCTGCTGTAAATTTATGGTGTTGCTGAATGAAGGGATGGTTGTATCCTCTAAGGGCTATCGTATTCTAAAGAGCTATATGTACCATTTAACAGAGGTTACTTATAGTTGTTATCCCTCGCGTAAGTTCATACTGCGTGCGTGTGAATATAGTGGAAAAGTTTTTACCGTTTATATCAAAGTGCTCTAGTTATCAAAGACAGCTATCATCCATTGCCATTTAACTCCAAACTCTCTTGCTGTGAAACTTCGTTGATTCTGCCGATTTAACGAAGACCTTGTCCATTGAAAATCGACATATTAAGGCAAAACTTAAGGTTTTTTCCTGTAAATAATAAGACTCAAGCCAAAAATGCACAGGTGAGTGAACTCACCGGACGCCCGTCTACAAAGCACAAATGCATTTATTAGACTTCTTGCAGAAGTCGGGAAAAGGGTTCGTGGGAAAGGGGAAAGGTTGTGTATTTTCCCTTGACCCTTTAACCTTTACCCTTTTCCCACAAGAGTGCAAAAAGCACTTTTGCAAGAGGTCTATTGAGTGTCTTGGCACTACAGTCGATAACAGGTAATTGCTTTCGGGTCAGGGTCAATCTTATCTGCTAGCTGTGCCATCAGATGCAGTAGAGAATTCTTTGCCCAAGAGTGTATCATGGTTTGGCTTTATCGGCTCCACCACACCTTATTCAAAAACCCCAACTCCCAATCTGGATTACTTCTTGTCAGTTGTATTAAGCTGATGTACTTTTAATATGCATAAACAGGGCAAGCAAGATACCCACCTTACAAAACTTTTAACTAAATCAATTATGCAAATTAAGTGTTTATTAGCTTACCCGCTGCTGTTGTTGCTTTTTTAGTTTTGTCAGTCAGTCAAATAATCACTACTGAATACATCATAAAGAAATTTACAGCAGAAAAACATAAGTTAGTCCTTAAATTAAAGATCTTGACTGGTCAAGACTTTTTTGAAAGTGAAAACTGTACTGATCACTTTGTCCTCTGCATCGGTCATGCTTCTATGCCAAAGTTGAAAACCCTTTCCTCCTGCCCCCAGGAGCCCTAATCATAAGTCTGAACCGGACACGATATGATACCGTCAGTTTCTAGAGATAGTGCCATGCAATCCCCTACATCCTCTCCTCCGTTTAAACGAATTGCGTTTGCCAAGTATTTGCGATCATTGCATTGGTGGATGGCGATTGTTTTTCTCATGGTGTATCTTGTAGGGATTGTCATGGCACGTCTACCTGGTGGTACACCGCTCCGAAGTAATTTGATTGTCATCCATAAATCATTCGCTGTCCTGTCGCTGGGACTGCTCTGCGTGAGAATAATTTTACTCTTGCAAGTGGTTTGGCAGCGGTATAGCCGTCGTCTTCCGAGGGTTTCAGAAGTATGGTTGCGAAGCGTAATGTTTCACGCGGCGTTATACGTGTCAATGCTCGCAGTTCCGATTAGTGGCATCTTCTATTCCAACACCAACGATCGCGATACTGTATTCTTTGGCATTGTACTGCCGCGTTTATTTCGGGTGAATGAGTCTCTCTCTGAGCTATCTCATCGCTTGCATATTGGAGCCGCTTATATTTTTCTAGGTTTAATTCTTCTGCACATTTTGGATCAACGAAAGTTTGTTCAATCTTTTTGGCGACGGTTTAAAGGCACTAAGACAAAGAATTCCTCGCGCTAAATCCCAACGTTAAGCCCTAACTTATCACCCCAATGGCTACTTCTCAATGGAGTTCATCATCGGCTTGGAGTCCATTAAAGCTTTCTATCTTTCGTGCCCTTTGGCTGGCATTGTTAGCTTCCAACATCGGGCTATGGATGCAGAATGTGGAACCCGCTTGGTTAATGACCTCCCTTTCCTCATTTCCACTCCTGATGGCTCTGCTGCAAGCGGCAACCAGTTTACCTATATTTCTGGTCGGGTTTCCAGCAGGGGCGAACGTGGACATTCACCCTGAAGATTCACAAAAATTCGTTCAGGCGATGGATCGTTTAACTCACATCTTGCACCTACCCGTATAAGCCTAGGTTTAGTCAACAGCAGCGCAATAAAGTTACATCACTTTTATTAGCTTTTATCGGTAAAACAAAGACTTCAGGCTTAGTACTGAGTTTTAAAATTACATCTATTTTTCTTGGTGTAAGATGTGAGTTAAGGTATGTACGACAACGAGATGGGGTAGTCCGCTGGAGTCTGTGGAATGATCTTGCAGAACCCAGAAGCTACATTGAAACGTTTATCTATCGTCGAGTTTTGGGCAGAACACAAGCCTCAGCATGAACCACAGCTAGGAGATAAGATTGACCCTGACCCGAACCTGTTATCGACTGTAGTGCCAAGACACTCAACAAATGCATTTGTGCTTTGTAGACGGGCGTCCGGTGAGTTCACTCACCTGTGCATTTTTGGCTTGAGTCTTATTATTTACAGGAAAAAACCTTAAGTTTTGCCTTAATATGTCGATTTTCAATGGACAAGGTCTTCGTTAAATCGGCAGAATCAACGAAGTTTCACAGCAAGAGAGTTTGGAGTTAAATGGCAATGGATGATAGCTGTCTTTGATAACTAGAGCACTTTGATATAAACGGTAAAAACTTTTCCACTATATTCACACGCACGCAGTATGAACTTACGCGAGGGATAACAACTATAAGCAACCTCTGTTAAATGGTACATATAGCTCTTTAGAATACGATAGCCCTTAAAGAGGATACAACTATCCCTTCATTCAGCAACACCATAAATCAAGCCCAAACGAACTTGGGTGAGCTTGTCTTACGTATACGTCCATTAATGAGGTAGCAATGTTTACTAGAAGGCAAATTATGATGGCAAGTGCGGGGTTGGGAGCAGCATTTCTCGTTCCTGCAATGTTTAAGGCGAAGAGAACTTATGCGGCCTTGCCACAGATATCAAAATTTACCGAGACTCTGCCCATCCCGTTCCCAAGTGGCGCACCTACAACCTTGACGATAGCATCGAGTTCACACTCGTTCCACAAGAACCTGGGGGCAGGCCCCACGTGGGGCTACGGCGGGGCTTCCTACCTTGGCCCTACTATCGAGGTCACTCGGGGCACGCCGCTGAGGCTCACCGTGGAAAACAAACTCGGACCCCACCCGCTGCCGCTCGACCTGAGCTTGCACGGCGTGCTGGAGTCTGATACAACTAGCCCACGGGTGTCATTGCACCTGCACGGCAGTAACAGCGAACCACAAAGCGACGGTTACCCGACAGACACCTTCACGCCAGGACAGTCCTACGTATACAACTTCAACAACAATCAGGAAGCGGCGACGCTGTGGTACCACGACCATGCGCTCGGGATCACCGGCCAGAACGTGATGGCCGGACTCGCCGGGTTCTACCTGCTCAGGGACATCGATGATCCCGCTGGTGGCAATGGGCCGCTCGGTATCCCCGCTGGGCCTCCCTATGAGATACCGCTGGTGCTGCAGGACCGGACATTCAATCCTGATGGCTCAATATTCCACCCCAAAAGGTGGGAACCGGAGTATCTCGGTGACGTCGCTACCGTCAACGGCAAGGCGTGGCCGAACCTTGATGTTGACCGCACTTTGTACCGATTCCGGATCATCAACGGCTCAAGTTCCCGAACCTACAACCTTAAGCTGTCGTCGAATCTGCCAATCATTCAAATCGGCACTGACGGGGGGATGCTCAACGCTCCGGTGCAGTTGTCCAGGCTGCTGCTCTCTCCTGGGGAGCGGGCTGACGTCCTCATCGACTTCTCCAGCAGCTTACCGGGAGAAAAGATCGTTTTAGAAAATGAGGCGATTTCGCCATATCCGCAAGGTAGAGCCAACGCCGTATTAGGTAATTTCTTATTGCCCGAAATCATGCAGTTCACAGTGAATGCGGGTGCTGCCGCTCCTAGAGACATTCCTCAGGTACTGCGAGTGCATAAATCACTCATAACGCCGATTGCTACTCCGCCGGTGCGCCAGCGGTTCCTGACCCTGGTAGAGATCCCAAGCCCAACCGGACCGCTTGTGGTGCTGCTCAACTACATATACTGGGATGAGGCCGAGAACTACCCGGAGACGCTGATGGAGCGGCCTAAGGTGGACACCGTGGAGCAGTGGAACATTATCAACCTTCAGCCAGTCGCCCACCCGATGCACCTGCATCTTGTTTTTTTTCAGATCCTTAATCGCCAAAAGATTAATACAACCCAGTACATGAAGGCATACCTTGCCAATGGCCCTCGCACGGTACTCACACACCATGCACCTGGTGGACCGACGGTGCCAGCTGGCTACCCACCGCCCGACCCCACCCCCTTTGCGATCGGTCCGGCGAGACCGCCAGCGCCGAACGAAGCCGGATGGAAGGATACGGTATTAGTCAACCCGAACGAGGTCACCCGCCTTATAGTCCCGTTTGGTGCTCAAGCTGCGGAGAACCTGCCCTTCGGCAACTCGTTCACTGGGCGCTACGTGTGGCACTGCCACATGATCGATCACGAGGACAACGAGATGATGCTGCCCTTCGAGGTAGTACCGTAGCCCCTACCAGAAACAGGTCAGCTCCACAAAAAACATTAAACATTTAGTTTCCATCGTAACTCTCATGGCAGAAAATTCCTCTTCATCTCAATTTGGTTCTACAGTAACTGAGAATGAACCTAATAACTCTTTCGCTACCAGACAATCTCTACCATCTGATACCAGTACTGTAGATGGACAACTTAGCACTGGTGACCTTGACTTTTTTACCATTTCAGGTCTTGATTCCGGAAGTTTATTTACTATAGAGGGCAATTCAGATACATTGGATCTAGTTCTGGGGTTGCTTGATAATTCTGGTAAGATCGTGGAGATAAGTGATGACAGCGCTGAGAATAGTGTTATACCCATACTAACGGGAAGAGTACCAGCAAATGGTAAACTGAATTTTGCAGTGTCTGGCTTCAAGGACGAGACCCTTGCAGGTGACCATTTTCAATCTGGTTCCTATACACTGTCATTAAAGTCATTGACTTTACCCGAATCCTCTGTTAACCCAACAATCATCAACGGTAGCTTTGAAACCGATGATTTTACTGGATGGACAACAATAGGCTCTACAAGTATTGAGACGTCGGCGTTTGGCAGTGGTCCAACCGAGGGAACTTCTCAGGCTTTATTGTCAACTGGGGGTGCCACATTTTCTGACGAAATTATAGAAGCATTCTTAGGGTTAAAACGTAGAAGCCTAGATGAATTTGGCAATGGGGACGTTACTAAAGGCTCCGCTATTCGACAAACATTCACGGCGAACGCTGGAGACATTTTGACTTTCAATTGGAATTTCCTTACGAATGAGGGGGCACAAGTGTTCCCTTATAACGATTTTTCCTTTGTCTCAATCAGTTCTCTATCAGAACTGGCTGACACGACGTTCTCATCCTCCGTGACTTCCTTAACAACACAGTTTTTTGAAGAAACTGGCTTTCAAACTTTTTCCTTCACAATACCGACTACCGGAACATACACTTTGGGACTCGGAGTTGTAGATGTGGGGGATAATAGTATCGATTCTGGACTATTGGTTGACAATGTTACACTCACCTCCCTCTCTGACCCAATTGTGTATTAGACCTAGTGAGAGCGAAGCTGCAACAACCGTGCCAAGTAGCCCAAAACTATTACTAGGTCTAGCTTTTGCCCTTCATAGTTTCTAATGTTTGGCAGAAATTAGACATCTCCGAAAACAGCCAATACCTTTGTGTAACTGATTTACAAAAGGTGAACGCATCTATGTAAAATTAGCCTATTTGTACGATGAAAGAAGATTTTGAGATATTTGTTGTTGAAAATAAGGCAAAAATATGTAGTTATATGCACTAATTTGAGTCTTGGAAAGAGCGCACATTAAAAACAGGTAATACTAAGGCTCCAATTCTCAGCCTGACTAGCCCATAAATAGTCAGAATAACCTGTTCATATTTCCGAGAGTTTAACCGAAATCTTTCTTCAGCACTCGAAATATCTTAACTAAACAAATTAGATGCTCAATTAAGATTCGTTCCGATGATAATTCTTTATTTTTCTGTTTTTGTTCTGCAGTTAATTCTTTGTTCCATAGAGCTTCTGTTCCCAAAGGCGGTTCAATCTTTTTTAGAGGGATAAAGTTCTGTGTCTTTAGCAACTCACTATTGGGATCACTATTCCCTATCTCAACTCGTAGTGCGCTCCTTCAAGCTGCATCTATACTTAATCGGTGGTTTGAGCCTCCTTTTGCTCATTGTCCAAGGGACTCCTACTTCAGCCCAAACGCCTAAGGCTGTTGTCATTCCTAGACGATCTGTCGCTACCTCTGTTGTGTCTGCTGCTAGCTCTAATCCTCCAACAGCAGAAGTCAACTTCATCCAAGCACCCTCTATCAAGATGGTTCAGGCTACTGGGGTCACTACCACGGCTGTACAGACTGCTGTAACATCCACTTCCTCAGTTCAGGTCACATCAGTGTCGCAGCTTTCTGACGTGCAGCCGACAGATTGGGCTTTTGGAGCACTCCAGTCTCTAATTGAACGCTATGGTGTAATTGCTGGCTACCCTGACAGCACTTACCGAGGCAACCGAGCCCTGACTCGTTATGAGTTTGCTGCTGGTCTCAATGCAGTGCTTGAGCGATTGAATGAGCTCATTGCTACTGGACTGGCAGATAAAGTGTCGAGTGAAGACTTGGCAATATTGCAACGGCTGCAGTCAGAGTTTGCCGCTGAACTAACTACTTTACGGGGTCGTGTAGACACTCTGGAAGCCCGCACCGCTGGACTAGAAGGCAATCAGTTCTCCACCACTACCAAACTTTCGGGGCAAGTGATTTTTGCGGTGAGTGCGGGTGGCTTTAGTGGCGAACGCATCATTAGCCCTACAGGTGCAGAAATTGCTAATGATGACCCCAGTGCCACCTTTATTTATCGGGCTGCTATAGATTTGGACACGAGCTTTAGCGGACAAGACTTACTGAAACTCAGATTGGATACCGTCTCAGCTCGAGGTAATGATAATGCTGCCGGATTTTTGGAGCCTAACTTCGGCAGTGCGCTGGAATTCACAGCCAGAGGCACCCCTGATGGTGAGTTCGGGGTCTCTCGATTTTACTATAAGTTTACCCCGTTTCGGGATGTTAGTTTAACCATTGGTCCAACACTTGTCACCACCGACTATGTAGACATTAATAGCTATGCTAATGGCAATGGCGTAGACTTTTCAACTTTGGCATTGACCAACAACTACATCCTGTTGCCGCTCAATGGTCCGTCAGCCGGAGTTGTTCTTGACTGGAATCCGGGACAAGGACCGTTCAAGGTGCGGGCATTATATGCTGCGGCAGATGCGGCTAATCCTGACTCTGATAACCAAATTGTCGGTGGCGTTAGTTCGTTAACCAGGCTGCTATATCCTGATGGAGGAGGAAATCGTGGCTTATTTGGAGATCCTTATCAAGGCACAGTTGAGCTAGAGTATTCCCCTTCTAAAGCCTTTGCTTTGCGCCTTCAATATAGCGGTGGCAATATCTTTGATGGTCGGTTTGATGTGTTCGGAGTTAACTTCGAGCTGGCGCTGAACCCAAGGCTGGGTGTATTTGGTCGCTATGGCTATGGTAGCTACGATAATACTGCTTTTGGCGACCTAAACCCTAACTATTGGATGGCTGGTGTTTCCTTGAGAGACCTGTTCGTGAGGAGTGCTTTTGCTGGCATTGCTGCTGGTCAACCATTTATTGAAAGTGACGTGGGTAACGCAACTCAGACTAATTTTGAAGCTTTCTACAATTTTCCAATTAACGACAATATTCGGGTTACGCCGCTAGTGCAGGTGATTACCAATCCTGCCAATCACGACAGTAACGGCACAATTGTCACGGGTACTCTACGAACGGTTTTCTCCTTCTAAAACCGAATAGCACTAACAGGAGTATGCCTTCAATGGCTTGTGCTGGCGTCACTTTTTAACTGACTAATTAAATAGTTCAGAGCTTTGGCGGCTGCTTTATAGCCTGGTGCTTGCTTGCTTAATTTCAGTTGGCAAAGGTAGCGATTGCCTTTGGCACTGCGCGGAGCGCAATTGCGTATGCCCTAATAGTCTGGTGCAATAGACATCTCCTTAAGTATGCTACTGGTGTGCTGTTGCCTGAGAGAAGAGTTTTCGTCTCTCAGGCAACGGATTCCCCCATGACTTCAGCCATCTGTTGCTCAAGTGCTGCGATTCGATTTGACTTTTGACTTCACGGAGCGGAGCGGAGTGAGTGTTGAAGGGTAATGTCACCTGCTTTGCCACTGTCAGTAGACCGAAAACTTTTGTAAGTTGACGAAAGAATAAGGGTTTCAGCCGACCTTTTTGGGGCTGGCGATTGCCCAAGGGGCAGTGCCGAAGGCAATCGCTCTTAAGTCCACCCAGAACAGAGATACTTGAAAGGCAATTCATGCGCTGATTTCGGCGGATTACATTTTGGCGAAAATAGAAGGTTCGTGCAACCAGGGGCAACCTGGTAAAATTTTGTAAAAATAACCCTTTATTTAGCCTCTATTGATAAGAAATACAAATGATAACTTTGCCTAGTTTGAGCCAATTTAGGCAAAGTATACTGGAGATAGCAACCAAGACATGAGGATTTGACCCATGTCTACCCACACTACTCAACTTCCATTTTCGGCAAAGTCAACGAACTACTCGACTCCACCAATCAAACGTCCATCCGCACGCGAACGAGAATATTTGCGCCCGAAAGAAGTCGAAGCAATGATCAGTGCGGCTCGCGCTGTTGGGCGGCACTCTGTGCGGGATGCAGCAATAATTTTACTTATGTTCAGGCATGGACTTCGGACTGCTGAGTTAATTGCACTCAAGTGGTCACAAATAGATTTTTCGGAGGGCTATATCGACATTCATCGCCTTAAACATGGGCATGATACCGTTCATCCGTTACGCGCTCCTGAACTCAGAGCGTTGCGCCAACTGCAACGGGATTATCGCGATACTCCCTATGTTTTTGTGTCCGAGCGCAAAGCTCCACTATCAACCAGAGCTGTTCGTCACATTATTGCACGAGCAGGCGAGCTTGCTGGAATTACTGAACCAGTTCATCCCCATCAACTGCGCCATGCTTGTGGCTACTATTTAGCTGTCCAAGGTCATGATACCAGAGCAATTCAAGACTATTTAGGACATAAAAATATACACCACACAGTTCGTTATACTCAAATGTCACCTCAAAGATTTGAAAAGTTCTGGAGGGATTAAGCAACCAGTTGTTGTGTCAAACCAGCAATTCTCTCGTTGAGATCAAGCTTAAATGTACCATAAGGATTGACATGACTGAAAATCAAAGGAGTAATTGCTCTTTTATCGACTTCAGTTAACTTTTGCTGCCAATGTTTCTGCTCCAGAACACTCTGAATCATCAAAGTATTCACATAGACCAAACATATCTGCACTCTTGTGCAAAGATAAAACCGATAACTCCTGACTTTCCAAGCGATTAGAAGCAAACTCTCCACCCTTACCGTAGAAGATAAAATCATTAACCCCATTCCATCTTTCTACTACATTTAATCCTTCATTAACTTCCCGCCGCACTTGCTCCTCCTCAAGATACTGGCACAGGAAAATTGTTTTAATTACTCGTCCTAATTCGAGTAAAGCCAGATAAGTAGGATGTTTGAAAGGATTTTTGCGCATGGTTTTAAAATAGCTTCAGTTTCTGTCGTTCCCAATCTTAAAGCAGTAGTATACTTCACCATTTGGTCATACTGTTGACGAATCAAATCCCAATTAATTGGACGAGTCAGAATAGGCTGTAAATTAGGGTAAGCATCAGATTGTCCAGTATAAGGACGATATAACTTCTGTACCTTAATCCGCTTCAATCGGGGCATTAATTGAAATCCCAACAGATGCGTGAAAGCAAAGGCCACCTCACTTTGACCATGACTATCCACGTAGTTTTTCTGCACGTCCATATTGCTACAGTGACGTAACACCCCTTCAATCATGGCTGCAACTTCACTACTGGAACAAGTTTTGAGTTGGGAATAGATACAGGTAGATTTTTTCTCGACGTGCCAATAAATCATCACTCCTCGACCACCGTAACGCAAATGATACTGGGTCATAAGATTCTGGTCCCATGCTCCAAAATGCTTGCTGTCACTGGCACAGGTGGTAGTTCCTTCACCCCAAATATGGGGTAAACGAATCTCAAAAATGGCATTAATAACGTCTGCAATAGCAATTGTATTGAGAATATAATGATGGATCTGATTTTAGTTGTGATGCTATGTATATAATCACAGTTTCTGGTATTTCTGTGTTTGAGTCAGGAAAACGAGCCATCATTTGAAAATATTTCAGTAAAATAGCAAAACCAATCTGTCCTGCACCAACTTTCCTCAAAACCCGTTCTAATTCTTGGGGAACAAGAGTCCAATTTTCTACAAGTTCTTCTGTACTTTGAGGTGGTTTGACCATTTATTATCTTCTCCGTAATGGTAATACCAGTTGCTCCCAAAGCATAAATGAATCTGTTGTTATCAGGTTCAAAATTTCTCTGTGCAAATTTTAGTTTTTTTGTCAAATCGCATAAACAATATATATTAATTTTACTTATGTTTAAGGGTGAAAAACTGGGTCAATCATCAGAAAATCAAAATGACTGAAACTCTTACTGGTTAAGCATTTCAATGACGATTGCCCCTGGTTGCACGAACCTTCTATTTACGCCATTTTCCAGTTCAAATCAAAGGCTGGTAAGGCTTGTCGAAATCTTTTCGGTCTACTGACTGTTAGAAGTAGTGGTGAAAATTTGTCCACCTCCGGTCAGCTCAACTACATTGGCACTAACTGGTGACTACTCCTCATTCTTCACGATAAATGCCCAAACTAGACCATCAGCATGCTTTTACTTTTTCTTTATAAACACCCTTTGAGTCTGCTTACGCAGACATGGCAGATGATGAGTAAAGCACAGGTTTAGCTTCAACCATTCCTCACCAGCGTACATGAGTAAGGGTGAGGTATCCAACGGAGTTTTTGATGAAAATTAGACCCTTAAAATCATGCTCCTCAAAAAAACTGTCAAACTAGCAAACTAATTGAAACCCTAGAGATACTGCCCGGACACTGGCTGATAGTGCCAACGCAAGGAAAAAGACCGCTGGGATACCGATGGGAAAAATATCCATTCACTCCCCAATCCTTACGAGAACAACTTGCCCGCACAGGAAAAGTTAAGATACGCAATTGCTCCTGTTCTCTATACGAGGCACAGCCCACAGGCATTGGTCTGCTATGCGGTCAAAATTCCAAAGAATTTCTGATATCTGTAGACTGTGACGGTCCAAGTGCTTATGACCAAATTAAAGCGATGGCGCACAGCGCCCGCCCCTTTGGGGCGATCGCCCAAGAGACACTGGCGGAGCCAATCGCTCTTGAACCTCTGCCCCCCACAGTAGCATTCACCTCTGGGCGACCGGGCAGAGCGCAATACCTATTCAAAATCCTGGAGCCGCCCCAACACCAATGGCTCAAATCCAGGAAAATCGCCACTGCTCCTGGTGAAGCACTAGAGCTTAGAGGTTCCAACCTACAATCAGTGCTACCACCATCAGTCCATCCGCTCACCGGATACTACCGCTGGTTGCCTGGATGTCGCCCTGACGAAATCCAGGTAGCAGCAGCACCTCTATGGGTAGTGCAAAAGATGGCGACTCTACCAAAACATCAAACAATCTCCACTGCTTCAGAATACCTAAGAAAAGATAAGCCACAAGAAGATACTCCCACTAATGCAGATATCCAAAAAGCATTGCTGCTTTTAGAGGTAATTCATCCCAGATTTGCGGATAACTACGATAGTTGGATAAAAGTAGGAATGGCACTTCATACCGTTAGTCCCAGCTTACTCCCTGCTTGGGACAGATGGAGTCAATTGTCTCCCAAATACAAAAGAGGGGAATGTCAATACAAATGGGATTCTTTTAAGAAATGGGGCATAACAGTGCGAACTCTTTATCGATTAGCAAATCTTTCTTAAGCTGTAATGACTCATGACTGATACCGCTCATTATAAACTTGTAGAAAATCTCTCCAAAGCTTTGAGATTGATGAAGATATTTCACGACTTAACGCAAAAAGAATTAGCGGAAAAACTAGGAATCTCCAAATCGTATCTTTCAGAAATTGAATCTGGAAAGAAAACACCAACCATTAACTTACTAAAACGATATTCAGAGGTTTTTGATGTGCCAATATACTCAATCATCTTCTTCGCAGAACACTTTTATAGTGATGTTGACCTTGAAAAGACAATAGAATTTGTGGATGTAAAAATTATATTTTTCCTCAAGTTCATAAAGAGCAAAAATTTCTCTGACAACAATATTGCCTGAAAATCGTAATTTATAACCCTTGACATCGCTGACGCGCTTCTCCCTTGAAATGCTTCAAGGGAGAAACAGATGAATCAACTGAACTACGAACTGCTGGAACTATTGGAGAAAGATACCCACAAGTTTCAGCAGTATTTTGTTGAGCTAAAATTGCCACTACACTATTCTGAGAGTACTGCTCAACAAAATATTGGAGAACAATTCCATCTTCTCATGCAACAATTAATGATGGGATTGCCCATAGAACCGTTTCTTGCAGCTTATCCTGAAATGGCTGATTGGGTATCTAAACTTCAGCTAATAATCAACATTCCTTCTGACAGCAAACAGTGTAATATTACTCTCCATAAGCTCATCAATGAATACTTACTTATTGCTAAGTACGACCTAGTTATCGTTAGTGTAGAGAAGATTGTAATTGTGGATTGGACAACTGAAAGACACATTCTACAGCCAGAAATCTTAGAAAACTCCTGGAAAACTCAACTGCGACTATTTCTCCTTACAGAAACACAAGAAATTCCTCCTGACAACATCTCCATAATTTACTGCTTTGTTAATGGAGATGACTATCCCACTATCTACCAATTCAACTACAGCCAAGAGAAACATGATGCTTTCATAGAGCGATTGGCAATGACGTTATCCAAATTGCCAACCATTCACAACGCCACTGATTCAAAGCCATCAGCAGCAAACAGTATGAAGAAACATGAATTAAATCTACAAAAGTTTCTTAAAGGTGAAATGAGCGCTGCTGAATATCTCGACACTGTTCCAGAGGTTGAAATTTAATGCCCCACAACCATCTCCCTTCCCCTCCCTCCAACACTCCTATCACCAATCCAGATTCTCAATCTATTGAAAGGGCAATTCAAATACTACGAAATGCTCATACTGCTATTCACCAAGCAATTGAACATTTGGATAGAGGCTCTCCCATTTACGCTAAACAATTGATTGCCCAAATTATCGGTTGGTTAGCCAATTCACTGATGATTCTTTAACGTATTACCAATGTCAATATGTAAACAATATCTCGAAAAGCTCCGCCAAACTGCATCTCAGTTAAGTGAAATTGCCAATAATATGCAGCAAGATGCTATACGTCTCATCCAACAAAATTCACAAATAAACGGCAGGTTTCAAGACCAGGATATTGCTAACGATATCTCATTTACTATTTTGTGTTCCGTCAACCTGCAAAAGATTGCAGAAAACATGATGACTTATTGCGAAGAAAGGTTATCAAATATGCAGTAAATACTGTTTTGGCTAATGGGTGTGTTGTTACATTCACACCCTATAAATCACGCAGAGAAATGCAATGCTTAACATTACCAGAGTAGAACTGAGTGTTGATGGATGGACTCTTAACATCCTATCAAAAAGAGTCGCCACTATCACTGACCCTTTAGGAAATCGTAAAGTCTCCTATTTTGGATTTGACACTCAAGACTGGAGTTTAGACTAGTTCGCGGTGCGAAACTGCAAACCTTTACGGCGATTGA